>JAZUSV010000220.1:0-7136 GCA_045606885.1 Candidatus Gastranaerophilales bacterium
CTTGCAAGAGAACCACCATTATAGTTATATGAAACTGAATATTGAATAGCTTCAATGATTGGTGTGAAGGTTACAGTGCCTTCAGTCGCACGAAGGTTTTTAAATACAAAAACACCTTTTGTATAATAATTAATATAGTCTCCGCTTGCTTGATTTGTTGGTATAGAAGATACTCCATAATGGTGTTCTGTTTTATCAAGTCCAGTAATAATCCAACCAACAAATTGATAACCAACTCTATTTAATGTTGGAGCTTGTAATGTGTATATTGCGTCATATTCTGCACTTGTAACATAACTTGAATCTAATGTCATGTCTGCTGGAACGTCATAAACAATGTCATAAACAACAGGTGTCCACTCAGCCGTGAAATAAACTGTAGCAAGGTCAATACAGTGAAGATGACTAAATGTTGTGCCTGCAAGTTCATCAACGCTAACAAAAGCTGTTGTTGAATTGAATGATGAACAGAATTGACACATACCTTCAATTGACCAGCCAGCAAAGTTGTAGCCGAGTCTTGTTGGAATATCTGGTGTAAATTCTTCTTCATATAAATATGTATTCATTCCGCCAAGAGAACCATTAACATTTCCGCCATTTAAATCAAATTCAACATCATAAGAAATTTCATTCCATTGAGCAGTGATTGTCACATTTGCCCCATTTTGGCAATTAAGATGTGAGACATCTAAAAAATCATATACTTCAAGATATTCAGTTCCAGTAAATGCTGCACCATCGTTGTAATGTGTGCAACAATCACACATACCCTCAAATAGCCAGCCAGCAAATGTATAACCCTCTTTTTTAAGATTTCTTATTGAAGGGGTATATACAAGTGATCCGCTTGTATATCTTAATGAGAATTCCTTTGGACCACTTAAATTAGACACATTATATTGATAATCACTATAAAACTCTGCAGCCAATTCATCAGTATTCATTCCAGCATAGCGACCATCAATGTAATAAACATTACCTGCACCTTCATAGAGGTTAAATGATTCTAACGTATCACCATCAATTGAAATTGTATCACCGATTGAAATAATGTTTGTTGCATAATATGTATAACCAACATTTGGAATTGTTGACTCAATTTCCCAACCAAGATATGCAGAATGTCTGCCATTAGGAGAAGGTTCAATCACATAACTTTTTGGAATCATAAACACTTGGAAAGCTCTTGAATTATCATAAAGAGCAACCACATAAAGAGCGTCTTCAAAAATTGAATAGCTTGAAAGCCCCCAAGAACCAAGTTCACTAGCACCTATGTCGACATTATAGAATGTGTAGTCAATAACAAAGCCGTTATATGATAACCACCAATAACTTAAGCTATCATCAAATGTCGCACCACCATCATAGTCGATTTCAACATTATATGAGTTTTCAGTGTATGTTGCATAGAATGAAATTGTTCTATTTGCATTGGCTGTAAGGTTTTTGAAATAAACATATTCTTTTGAAACAATATTGCTTGTAAATTCAATATTTGCACTATCTGTTCCATAATAATGAATACAATCATCACTCAAACCATAAATCTGCCAACCAGTCCAAGTGTAACCAGCAACATATGTGCTATCTTCATCATAAGGAATGAAATATTCTTTATTATAATCCACTTGATCATGTTCAACCAAATTTCCATCTTTGTCATAGAACTCAATCACATATGAAATTGGAGTCCACTGAGCTTTGAATGTAACCGTTGCCCCATGCTCACAGGTGAGATAACTATAATAATTGTATGCTGATGGATGTGTAGAGCCAGTAAATGTGGATCTATATCCATTTACATCATAATATTTGTGGTGAGTGCAGTCATCACACATTCCACTAATGCTCCAGCAAAAGAATGTGTAACCCACTCTTGTTGGTTGATCAATAAAGAACTCTTCAGTGTATGAAATATTGCGTGATTGTTTCAATTCTTCAAGATGCAACAATATAATTTCGGTCATATATGAAGAAAGTTTATTATATGCTTGTTGCTCATCTTCTTCATAAAATGCATAAACACCAAAATCACTCAAAAATCTCTCTATTACTTCGCTAGAGCTTGAAAAATCACTAGGCACAAAGTCAACATAGAATATTGTCTCATTAAATTCATCTGGATTTGAACTTGTTATTGGATTATGGAATGGTTCTTCATAGACATCTATAATTTCACCATGTCTCTCATACTCAATTGGCTGAGTTGAACAGAAATAACCAACACCTGTTCCAGCATCATAAACAAAGAAATTAAATGCACCATTGGTTGAACCAAAAACAAAAAATTCATCACTCGCATTTAAATGGAATATATACTCACTAGTGTTATAGTATAAACTTGAAAAGTTTACATCTAACTCTAATCCTGGTGTTCCGCCATTGTAGTCAAACTCAACATTGTATGAATTTTCGGTGTATTCGAGTTCTACATAAACAACTACAGCATCATCAGTAGCCAAGTTCTTGAAGTAAATGTTGCTGCAATCTACAAGATCGTTTAATTGAGCAGATACTCCGGTAAATGTGTTTAAATCAGCAGATTCATTGTCACCATAATAATGCAATGAATCAGATAAGCCGAAGAGATAAACTCCTGTCCAGGTATATCCTTTTATATCAATATTTCCTAGATTTGACATTATGTCAAACATTTCATCATATTTTACGTTGTATGTCACAAGCATGTTACTATGATCACCATAAACTTGAACAACATCAATTTCATATTCGATAGCCACCCATCTAGCAGTCATGGTGACGGTTGCACCATTTTCACAAGTAAGATCACTAAGAGCATAATAGCCATTGCCAAGTGGGTCACCATATTCAAGTTGCATAAATGTTGAATCAGTCATAACTGAAATAGAACCCAAACTATGTGAACAGCATGAACACATGCCTGCAAATTCCCAACCAGTGAATGTATAACCAACTTTTGTTGGATGATTAACATTGAATGGTGTTCCAAATTTTGCAGTTGCTGGCATTGTGCCATTAGCCACTGCTCCATCACTAATAACATATTCAATGTTATAAGTGTTTGCTGTCCAAACTGGAGTTGCAACAACGTTGCCATAGGTTGAACGAAGCCCTGCAACATAAGCAACATTTGTTGTTGAATAAGTAAATGTGCTTGCAGTTGAAACATTTTGAGTTTTCAAAATTTCAAGGTCAGCACTTGTGCCATAATAGTGTTCACTTGTGTCAAGACCAGTAAATTTCCAACCGCTAAATGCATAACCCTTTCTAGTAGGAACTAAAAGTTCAAACACATCACCAACAAAAACAGTTGTTGAAATTGAACCAGTTTGACCATCATATGTTCCGCCATTTGTTTTGATTGTCAAGTTATAAGAACAAATAGTGTCAAGAACCCAGTTCGCTTTAAAATAGACAGTTCCTGCTTGATCTCTTAACGAACTAAATGTGTTAATACTTGGATCAAATGTGTATTCAGTGATAACAACAAAGTTACCAAGTTCACCAATAGTGCTTCCGTCTGTTCCATATTCTTTAATTGCAGTTGCACTCATATTTGAAACAGTCCAACCTGCAAAGAGATATCCTGTTTTAACTGGAGTTTCAAGAACAACTGAATTAGTTGCTCCTAAATAACTGCTATATCCCTCTTCATTAAATTGAGAGCCATCAACTGAAACACTTCCACCATCAAAATCAAATTCATAGAATGTCTCATTCCAATAATCATAATAAATTGAAAGAATTGTTCGATAGCTAGTTAGTTCATCAGCAGCATTAATAAACATATCACAAGAAGAATAGTCATAACCTAAATTAATACCATAGCCAACATCGTAGATTGGAGATTGTATTAAATTTAGATAGTGAATTTCAGTAAATCCATATTCACTACCACCATACTTAAACACATGGTTGTTATTCTCAAACCAATTTCCATATGCTTCACTGCCAGCTACGTAATAGTCACCAGAGCTTTCATAATATGCATGGAAAATTGAATCATCAACATTAAAGAAGCTGTATTCAAGAGATGGACCATAATTATACACATTTGTTGGAACAGGCATTGCATATTCTGTGTCATATGCAAACACACCATATTCTTCGTAACAAGCTGAGTAGATTGGTTGAGTCATTACACCTGTCATTGCAACAAGCAATTCAACATCAGTTCTGCTTTGATGATTGAATGCACCCGGCAAAACAGCATTTGAAAGAGCTGATCCACTGTTATAAACAGTCATCATAAATCGATGTTCAACCAAAGCTCCTGAAAGAAATAAACTCCAGAAATCATCACCAGCAAAATCATTTAGAAATTGCTCTTTTATACCTACGAATGCATAGGCATGTAAATTTTCCATTTCTGATTCACGTAACCATTGGTCACTGCGAGGAATTGTTGGAAACGCATAAAAAGAACAATAGTTTTGAGCATAATCTGGAATGAAAGAATTAAGCGGATACTGATCAGTAAAAATTACGAACGCAAAATAAACATCACTATCAATACAAACAAAGAACAGGTCTCTGTAATATTCCAATATAACACTAGTAGAAAATGCAGGTGTCTCAATGTCTAAGTTAACACTATTACTAGGTCCTATACCTATCTCTTCTTTCCAATTGAAAACATCTTGCGCATTGTCAACAGAAAGTTCATATCTTGAACCTATCAAAATAGGTTTCCATTGAGCAATAAATGTTACCGTGTCAGATGAATCACAGGTTAATTGAGAAAAATATATTCCCTCAATTCCTTCAGCATAGGTTATTTCACCAAATTCATAACCAGTGCCTTGCATGTAAGTAAACTTCGAAGTTTGATTTTGAACATAAATTTTTGCTGTGCACTCATATCCATCATAAGATGAACCTCTATGAACAGATGAGAACTTTGCACCCAAATTGTGATCACAGCAAGTACACATTCCTTGAATGATCCAACCAACAAACTCAAACCCTGGGAATGTTGGATGGTTCAAAGTGAATCCATCATATGGAACCACATCTGAACTGCCATCACCATATAGAATGCTTAAATCTTCAAGATCTAAAACATGAGGATAAATTGGATAAGCCCCACAAAGATTGTCATAAATCCCTCTAAATGTTGCACCATTAACATTACCCATCAAATCGAAGGTAACATTAATATTAATTGACTCCCACAAAACAGTTGCTGTCAAAACAATTGGTTCGTTGTTATAAATCAAAAGATCATAAGAAAGTAAAGTTTCAATTTCTTCTCCATTTGAAATATCGTATGAATCACCACCATTAACCACATATGAAATATAGTTAAGAGTTTCAATGTTCCAAGAAATTTGCCAAGTATCAACTCTATATCCCGGTTTATTAATATCAGAAGATGAAAAATATGGATAAATCAAGTCTTGAATTGAAAACACTGCGTTGTTGTCAACAACAAATTCCATACTTGTATAACCACCAGATTCTCCACCATTAAGGTTTACAACAACTTTGTGTTGAATTCTTTCCCATTGAGCAACAAACAAAACTTCTCCGTTGTAGTCGCAGTTAAGATTCTTAAAATATGTGTATCCTTCAGGGATATGTCCACTGCTGCCAATGCCTGAATCTAATCTTACCGCACCAGAATCATCACCAACCGTATTGTAATAATGATCACAGCATGCACACATTCCAAAAACATTCCAACCAACAAATTTATAACCTGTTGTAGTTGGTTCTGGAATATTAAGCCACGAATCATAAGATGCGCTTGGGGTTCCACTAAAAGTCACAATGCCATCAAGTTCACCTGCATGACGTGTCACAGAATATCTATTGCTCCACCATGTTGCAGTAATTACAACCGTCTCACTTGCATCGCCAAGCTCACTAAATTTTGTTGCAAAAGCTGGATCTATAGAACTAGAAGTGTTGTCAATATAATCAGCAATCAAATACCATTCGTTCATTTCTTCTGAATAGAAGCTTGCATTTTCTCCATAGTTTGTAATTGACCAACCATAAAAAGAATAACCTTCTCTTGTTGGCATTGCAATTTCAAGAATTGGAGATGGATATCCATTAATTGTGCTACGAGAATTTATAAAAGCACAAACATCAAGATTTGAACAAGTTTCTATTGTGTATCCAGAATAATAACTTCCAACAACTTCAGAAGTAACACCATAACCTCCAGCATAGTTAACTGTTAAATAATATCCATCACTGCTAAGATCATTCCACATTGCTTCAAGAACAATTCTAGCATTTGGTTGGTCGCAACAAACATAAAGACTTTGATTATATTGGGAAATATATCCACCAGCTGCAATTGTTTCATCAGCAATTCCTGATGATTGACCATATTGTAGGCCATATGGATTATATTCACCAGCAGTTGTTGGTTTAAAATACCAACCAACAAAATCCCAATATAAAGAATTAGAATATAAGTATGCAGGAATTTCAACCCATTCACCAGGAGCGGCTAAATATGATGTTTCAACATATCCACTATCTGTTGTAAACAAGCTTTTATCTAATCCATACTCTAGAATAAACTCAACAACCGGTGAATCATTTGCTGAAGGATTAATAATTTCTAAATTTGCATGGTCAAATACAGCATGGGTTAGTAAAAATTTAAATGGAACGTCTTCATCACCAATATAATAATCATCAATATAACCTTCAAAATCTATGCTGGTAAATGATGAATTGTCACAATTAAAACCAAGACCCGCCCCTTCTTCTGCATAAAATTTTGTAGAAAATGGCATTGCAATACGTGTAGCAGGAGCAACATATCCCACACCATTAAACATTGCATCATATACTGGCAATGACAACTCAGCAACTGCTGTTGTTAATGAATTGGTATACACATATTGTGGAACCGTTTCTAAATGCTCTTCAAGATAATAAAGCACTGGCAAGTTATAAGTAGTCTCTTCGTTATTAAGAATTAACATATCTTTAATTGTGTAGATATAATAGTCATTACCATAAGAAGAAATGTTTTTTGTTGAAACAGTATAACCAGTTGCAGACACCGTTAAAGGCATATTTGAAACAACAAACGATGCTAATTCTTCAACCTGAACAAGCATTATCATTGTGCCTTCATAATTTGCAGTAACAAGTCGGATCGTAGCCATGTCGTTCTGTGA
>JAZUSV010000221.1:0-3244 GCA_045606885.1 Candidatus Gastranaerophilales bacterium
GAAGCAAAAAAAGTTTCAACAAAACATTTGTGTCTTTTTATTGAAGTTTTTAAAGTTAGACCAGAGTTGTTATTTAAAGATATGTGATTTTCTCGCAGTGATGAGTTATGACATGCAATTTTCAATCCGTCATTGCGAGCGTAAGCGTGGCAATCTAGAATATGAACTCGGTGCCGTCATTCTGAGGCTTTAGCTGAAGAATCTCTTATTTTATCTTTGTTCACTTTCTTTTCTTTGTTCAAGCGCCAATCAAAGAAAAGAAAGTGAACCGAAAGAAAAGAAAGTAGGCTTGGTTGTATATTAGTTACTAGTAGTGCACTAAATTCAATATTCACACTATCGGACAACTCGCTATCGCTCAAACATGTCCTTCGTGTGTGCACAATAAAACAGTGGACCATCATGAGCCAAAGTTCTTAAAGTGTATCTGAATAAAAATTTATTTTGCTATAATAACCCTGTTTCTGCCAGATTCTTTAGCTTCATAAAGAGCATTGTCTGCTTTTTTATAAAGCATTTCAAAATCTTTTTCGTTTTTGTATTCGGCAACTCCAATTGAAACAGTTACTGAAATTTCTTTTATATCTTTAATATTATACTCTTCTATGTTGATTTTTTTCTTTTCAACCGCTTCTCTTAAACGATTTGCAACAATTGTTGCTTCTTCAAGATTAGTTTGAGGTAATAAAAATACAAATTCTTCGCCACCATATCTTGATGCAATGTCTGATTCTCTTAATTCTTTTTTAATTGTTTTAGCTACAGACTTCAAAACACAATCACCAACAGCATGTCCATACGTGTCGTTTACTTTTTTAAAGAAATCAATGTCCGACATAATGCAACACAACGGCTGATTTTGCCTTTTTGCGTATGCTGTCATTTCTTTTAAACGTTTTTCAAATTGATGACGGTTGTTGTATCCTGTTAAAGCGTCAAGTGTCGCATGTTCTAGCACTTCAATGTATGATTTTGCTCTTGATAGTGTTGCGGCTGCTTGATTTTTAATTTCTTCTAAATATTCAAGTTCTTTTTGCGTAATTTTATCAAAATGATTATACGCAACAATTGCTCCATAAGGTTTTGAATCAACGATTAAAGGGAAAATTCCCATTTTTCCGTCTTGTTTTGTAAAAGTTGAAGTTTTAGGAGTGATTTCTTCTAAATATTCATAAATTTTAGTATCAGAACACTTATTTGGCCAAATTAATTTATATTCTTTTTTGTTCTTGTTTTTTATGAAAATATAAATTAAATGTTCTTGAATAAATCCATCAATCATTTCGCCCATGATTGGTAAAATATAGTTTAGTTCGTACTGTGTTTGAGTAATTTGAGCAATGTTTCTTAGCGTTTGGTGGAATTTGGTACTGATTTTTATTTGTTCTGAATTTTTCAGGGTTGTTATAAACATTGAAATTTGGGTGCTAACCAATGGAAAAATATTAAAAAATTCATTTTTTTCCTTAATTTCTTCTCTGCTTTTTAATTTCACAAGACCAAGAGTTTTATGTTTTTGAATAATCGGAAAATAAAGAATATTTTTTTCTTTTTCGTATTGGCTTTTTTGAACTAAAAAATTATCAAAATGTTTTTTGATTTCATCATTTTCGCTGTTTTGAGATAAATTTTCCCAAGGTTTTGTAAAATCTTTTAAAAGAAAAGAATACTCATCCATTAAATAAACTTGCAAATCTTCAATTGGGAAAAACAAAGACAATGCTTGTTTAAAGCCTTCCACTAAAGCGTTTCTGTCGCTTGCTTCGTCGTAAGATTTTGTTAGAGAATATGAAAAATTATATAATGTTTGAAAATCCATTTTATTCTTCTCCTACAAAAATTTCTCTTCCTGCACAAGTTGCAAAGTTTTTTATAAGAGCATCTTGTTTGTCTGCTTCGTAATCAATTACAAGTTTTCCGCCTTTATATTTTAAAATATTATTTTTTTCTTCTTCTGCTTTTAATTTTTTGAAATAATCGCTGTCGTTATTAATTGCAATTTTTTGATTAACTTCTGATAAAATGTCGTAAATATATTTAGTTTTTGTATTGTCACCAACAGAATCTAGCAATAATCCTGCTTTTTTAAATTCTTCGGCTGCACCTGTATAGTCTTTCATATCGTTTAATAAAACTGCCAAGTTAAAATGTGCCTCGTATTCCATAGGCTCTTTTTCCATTGCTTTGCAATAATAATAACCTGCTTGGTTTTTGTTTTTCAAAAGTTGATGAATTAAACCAAGATTGTAATTTGAATTGTATGATTTTAAAATTTTAACTGCTTCTTCGTATGAATCGCTTGCTTTTTCAAGATATTCTTTGCTTGTTGTCTTGTTTAAACCTGCAAGCATTGATTTTGTTTTATATGCTCTGCCCATATTGTAATAAGCAACGCCGGTGTTGTGGATATATGACTTTTTGTTATCTACCAAAAATGGAATTTTGATAAATTTTGGCTTGTTTGCAATAACTTTTTTATATTGTTCAATTGCTTCGTCTGTTTTGAAAGTTTCAGATAAAATTATTGCATAGTCAATTCTTGCCATTTCATAATCAGGGCGAACTTTAAGAGCTTTTTCGTAATTTTCTAAAGCTTTATAATAATCTTCATAAACAACATAGATATTAGCAAGGTTATACATTGCCCTATAATGTTTTGGATGAAGTTTTATGCCTTTTTCATAATAGTTGATAGCGTTATGTAGGTCTTCTTTTTTGAAGGCTTTGTCACCTCTGTGAACCCAATAAAACCCTTTTGCTTTGTCAACTTGTCTTAGCCAAAAATCATAAAAGAAAAATATGCTCAAACCAATTGCTATAATAAGTATTGCGCTTATTACTCGAGCCAAGGTAGATTCAAATATTTTTTTTAGTTTTCTCATTTTTTATTATAGCTGGTGATGGTTTTAACAGTTAAGCTTCAAATAGCTTATATAATCTTTCTTCGATTAATTTTGAATCAAGTTCATTGTTTATTTTGTTTAGATTTAGTGCTTTTTGATATTGTTTAGCAGCGCTAATTTTTTCGTTCATTGATTCATAGCTTCTTGCTAAATTAAAGTGAGCTAAAACATAAGTTGGGTTAATTTCAACCGCTGTTTTGAAATATCCCATAGCTCGAGATGCATCTCCAAGACCATCTAAGAATACTACACCAAGGTTGTTGTATGCAATATCATAGCTAGAATCTAGTTCAATTGCTTTAGAATAGAATATAATTGCTTTTTCAATACAATCTTTTTCC
>JAZUSV010000222.1:0-8387 GCA_045606885.1 Candidatus Gastranaerophilales bacterium
ATTTAGTTTTCAATTTAATTTGGAGTATCTGTGGCGAAGGAACCGCTTCGCTTTTCCCCTCTCGAAAAAAGATACTTAATCTTTTTTCTCGGCAGAGTGCCACAGGCCCATTGATTGTATTTAGTTTTCAATTTAATTTGGAGTATCTGTGGCGAAGGAACCGCTTCGCTTTTCCCCTCTCGAAAAAAGATACTTAATCTTTTTTCTCGGCACGTGCCACAGGCCCAATTGATTTAGCTATATAATAATACAATAAGCAAAATTTATAGTCAAGAATATAAGTTTGAAGTTATTTTGTTTAGTGCTTCCAGCACTTCGTCTGCTTTTGGATAGTTTGTGCAGTCCATTGTTTTAAGAGGACATTTTTTCTTGTGACATGGTTTGCAAGGCAAATTTCCTTCTAGTGCAATGTGACCTTTTCCGATTGGCGCATAGCGTTTAGCGGGAGTTGCAAAATATAGGGAAATAATCTTTGGCTTGTTTGTTGCCCAAGCAAGATGTGTACTACCTGAATCAAGAGAAATAACTATATCTGAGCGTTTGAATAATTCAATTAATTCTTTCAAATTTGTTTTGCCTGCAAGATTTAAACCTTTTCCTTGTGAAATATTGTTAATTAAATCAATGTCTTTTAAGGTTCCTGCAAAAATAATATTATATTTATTTTTATCAATTTTTGAAATCAGCTCTTTGAAATTTTCTTGATTCCAATGCTTATTTGCCCAAGTTGTTGCTGGTGCAATGGTTAAATTTGGCTTGTTTTTGTCCAAATTAATAAGCAAGCTATTAATTTTTTCAACAGTTTGCTTATCTGCTTCGGGTAAGGACATAACAATTTCATTTGTATCTAAATTAAGATGTTTTGCAAACTTAAAATAATTTTGAACAGCATGGGTAGTAAAATCTTGAAACATTGCTTCGATTTTTTCATTTCCGCCAAAAATTGCGCCTTCTCTTGCGTTTTTGGCAACAATTCTTCTTTTTGCACCACAAAATTTTGTCCAAATTAAACTTTTTAAAATCAATTGAGTATCTAGCGCAATGTCATATTTTTCCGCTCTTAAAGATTTGATTATTTTGAAATATTCATATAAATTTTTAAGCTTATTTTTTTCTTTTTTCCATTTTTCAACAGGCGCAAGAATGACTTTATCTGCACAAGGGTTATTGTTTACAATGTCGTAGCCTTTTTCACTTGTTAGCCAATGAAGCTGTGCGCCATTTTTTTTAAGAATATTAGCTAAGGGAATGTTAAAAATAACATCCCCTAAAGCTGATAATCTTATTAAAAGTATTTTTTTATTTTTTAGCATTTTATCTTTGACGCATTGTTGGGAAAGCGATTACATCTCTGATTGATGGCGAATTAGTTAATAGCATAACTAATCTATCAATACCCATACCCATACCGCCTGTTGGAGGCATACCGTATTCTAGGGCGCAAATGAAATCTTCATCAATTTCCATTGCTTCTTCGTCACCATTAGCTTTTGCCAATGCTTGTGCTTCAAAGCGTTGACGTTGGTCAATTGGGTCAGAAAGTTCAGAAAATGCGTTTGCTATTTCCCATCCGTTAACTCTTGTTTCAAAGCGTTCAGTTAGCCTGTCGTTTTCTCTGTGAACTTTTGCTAAAGGCGAAACTTCACGTGGGTAATCAATAATGTGGCAAGGTTGAATTAAGCTTGGTTCGATTTTTTCTTCGAATACTGTTTCAACAACCTGACCCCAATTAGCATTGTCATCAACATGAACACCTATGCTTTTAGCAAGTTCAATTGCTTCGCTTGCTTCGTATACTTGCAAGAAGTCAACGCCTGTTGCGTCTTTAATTGAGCCCAACATAGTTTTTCTATCCCAAGGTGGAGTTAAATCGATTTCGTGTTCGCCGTATTGAATTTTTGTTGTTCCTAAAACTTCTTGAGCAACATAAGCAACAAGATTTTCTGTTAAAGTCATCATATCATTATAATCAGCATAAGCTTGATATAGCTCAATCATTGTAAATTCTGGGTTGTGGCGTGTGTCGATACCTTCGTTTCTGAAGTTTTTTCCGATTTCAAATACACGCTCTGAAACTCCACCAACAATTAAACGTTTTAAATATAATTCAGGTGCAATTCTTAATTTTAAATCCATTTCAAGAGCGTTGTGGTGTGTGAAGAATGGTCTAGCATTAGCTCCTGACGCTGCGCCTTGAAGGATTGGGGTTTCAACTTCGCAAAAACCGTCTTTAGTTAAAAATTCTCTAATTTTTTGAATAATTAAACTTCTTTTTCTGAAAGTGTCTCTAACTTCAGAGTTAACTATCATATCAAGATATCTTTGACGATAGCGAATTTCAACGTCTGATAAGCCGTGGAATTTTTCAGGCAAAGGAAGTAAAGATTTAGACAAAAGTTTTAATTCAGTTGCTTTAATTGACAATTCTCCACGTGGAGTACGTCTAATTGTTCCGCTGAAGCCTACGATATCTCCCATATCAATCAATTTTAAAACTTTTAATTTGTCTTCTGATAAGTTTTGTTTATGTGAAAAAATTTGGATTTTCCCTGTTGAGTCCATTAAATCGATAAACATGCCTGTATTTCTAATTGCCATAACACGACCTGCAACAGAATATACATCTTCAGTTTCAACGCCAGCTTCAAGATCTTTGTATTTTTCTTGAAGAGTTTGCGCATTTGCAGTTTTATCAAATGTATATGGGTATGGATTTACACCCATATCCACTAGGTCTGTAAGTTTTTGAATTCTTCCTTCACGAACACCTTGCGATGTGCTTTGGTTTGTAGTTTCCATTTTATTTTCTCCTTGATTAAAAGCTATAGTTAGGAATTTTGAATTGACGATTGTCCTCATCTTTTGTTGAATATTTTTCATAAACTTCAAATGAGTTATCTTTGCAATCATCAACATATTTTTCATCTATATATTTTTTGTAAGTTTCGTTTAGTTCTCCTGAATAGTTTCCAAGAGTATCAGCAAGAGTGATTAAAAGTTGCTTGTTGTCTCCGCCTGCGTAGGCTTTAGTTTTTGCGTCTGTTCCAGATGGGCGAATTTCAACAAATTTATCTTCAAAATCTAAATATGTGCCGTCCCCAACGAAAATTACGTCTAATAAATTAGAGAAATTTAAGTTAGGGAATGTTGAAGACAAAATCTCTTTAATATTATCTAAAGTTACTTTTCCTTCTAATTTTGCCATAGCTAAAGCTAAGTAGAAGATGTCGTTTTTAGTTCTTTTTGCTTCACCTAAAACTTTTGCTTCTTTTAACTTGTTGATATCTGGTTCTGATTCGTTATAGTAGGCAATATCTACTCTAACGTCATAGCGAGAAATGATGTTGTTTTCATCATATATTTTTTGCAAGTGTTCAACTAATGTTGTATTAATTGATGAAACTAGTGCGCTTGCAACAATAATTGCTTCTGTAGCTGATTTTTCACGCATTGCAAGAGCAATTCTTCCGCCTAATGATTTAATTGGTTCAATTGCACCAATAATCATTCCGCCAGATTCTTCGCCACCGAAAATCATTCTAGGGTTAGAACCTAGTTCAACTTTTTTGCCAAAAACGTCATAAATAGTTATATTTTCAACATTTTTTTCATATTGAGCTTCAATTTTTTTAACTGCTCCAGCAATTTCTTTAAAGCCAACAGGAGTGTTGATTATTTTAATTCCTTTTGATTTTGCCCACTCATCCCATGACGACGAGCTTGCAGTGGTTTTAATCATGAAATATTCGCTATTTGAATTTTTTTCTAATGATGAATTCCAATAATCCATAATCATCAAGAATGATTGATTTGCGCTAAATACGCACAAGATGCGGTTTTCATCTAATTCAACATAATCAACCCCAGCTTTTATAATGGCTTCTTTTTTGTCTGATGAAACAATTTGAACAATGTTTAATCTATCGTGGTCTGGGTCTGTGATTAAAACAACAGTATTAATTGGATAATCTTTTAATTTTTCTCCATAATTAAGAGATTTAACAACAGGAAAATATTCTTTTCCATCTTTATCTTTTGCTAAAACTGTAACGTCTAGCGACCAATCATAAAAAGTTCCGTTTTTATTGTCTTTTCCAATTGAGTGAAAGAATGGGTCTTCTTCTTTATTTAACCAAACAAAAGTTTTGTCGATTTCTAGTTGAGATAATATTTTTGATAAAGAATTATAAGCACATCCGCCAACAGAATCGATTACGATTTTTTTGTCGAAATTTTTAATAGCAGTTAAATTTTTGTTGTTTGCAACGCCTGCTCTTAAATATTCGCAATATAAATCAATGCCGTTGTTTAGTTTTTCCATTGCAACTTCGTCAATGTGTGAATCATTTGTTGCGCAAAATTCGATTTCATAATAGCCTTTTTCTTCAACTTCAGCTAAAATTTGTTCGATTTTATTAACAAATTCAATACTTTCATTTGGAAGGAATTGAGAACCTTGATTGTTCAAGTCTTTTGTTGCGTTTTTAACAGAAATTCCATGAGATGATGTAATATATTCTGCTCCAACTAAATCTAATTTGAAAGCCAAAAATGAAGCAAGCCAAATTGGTATAGTTTGACGATTTGTTGGGGTTAGGGTTCTAATTCCAAGAGCTCCTTGAATACGAGCTATGATGTCAAGATATGTTTTTGAGTTGTATCTTACTTCGCAACCAACAAGTTTTACCAAGTTTTGATTTGGATATTTTTCTTTTAAAACTAATGCTTTAGCTAGAGTTGCCAAAGTAATTCCAATTGTATTAATTGGAAATCTTGTGTCGTGCGGATAAATAATGTTTTGAGGGCCACGTATACCTGCAGTTGAAACTAAAGCTTCTTTTTTGTAGCCTGCAAACCAGGTTTTAAGGTCTAATTTTTCAACGATTTCACGGGTTAATTTGAATGTAAAAGCGTTTTTGTCATTATAGTTAAAAATTTTATCTTGTTTGATATAATCAGGAGTGTTTTTTTCAACACTTTCCATTAGCATTGATTCTAAATTCATGGACATTAATATTCTACTCTCTCTTTTGTGATACTAAGATAATTTTACCATAAAGATAATAATTAATTCTTTTTGTAATGATTATTAATCTTTAAAATTTATTATTTTTTCTCATTTTGAGCAGCTTTTGCTTTGGCTTTTTCTGTAAGCGATTTTTTACCTGTGATTTTTTTGTAAAATCTGCACCAATTACCCCATAAACCTTCTTTTGAAAGTTGTTTGTTTTCATATTCTTGGATTTTTTCTGCTGATTCTTGCTTTCCAATTGGTTGACAGATTGATTTTCTTACCAAAGTTTCATTTGTTAGTTCTGTTGAAGCAGCAATAATAGTAGCAGCAGTTAAGCTCTTATTTAATGGACCAGCAAATATTGTGTTAAACAAGTTCATCAATGTTCCATTGATTATAAAGTTGCTAATTTTTTGACTTACACGAATTTTGCCTTCTTCTTTTGCTCTTGCTAGATCTTTACCTTCTGTTGCAATTAAGCTTTCGTTAATAAAATCATTTATAAAGAAAATTGATGATAAAACCGTTACCATTGTACGAGAAATATTTGCCAACTCGCTTGTTTCAGCGCCCGTATTTACGTTTCTTATGCCTCTTTGAAGTGCTTTTATAATTTCGTCTGATGAGTTTTTGCTATTATTGTTTTTATGGAAAAATTTGCCAATTTTTGTTGCTAGTGCTTTGATTACGCCTTCAATTGTATTTATTTTTGGGTTTTTAGTCATGTTAAATAAGGCATTGCCTTTTTCTTGCTCTAGACCAAATAGTCTGCCTAGCTCAATAATATCGTCCTTGTATTGTTTAAGGTCTGCACTATTTTTAACCTTATTATAAATTATATCAATATCTGCATTTTTTTTCATATAAATATATTCAATAGCTTTTCCGGGAGCAGAAGCTAAACTATAAAGCATTGAAAATATTTTGGTTAAGCCCTTGTATGCTGCAGAATAGATGAATTTATCTTTTTTGCCTTTTATTACGCCTTTGCCGCCTAGCGTTTCGATTTTATCGGAATATATATTTAAAAGCTTAATAACTTCGTCGTTTCCAGCGTATTCTTCTTTTAAACTATTTAGTTTTGCAGATACTTGTCCTAAATCAACCCAAGTTTCTTCTTTTATGGAGAAGAGTTTTTTAATTTTGCCAAAAATATCCTTAGCTTTGTTGACGATAGTGTCAATTTTTTTACAACTTTTCGGAGCGATTTCATGTAGTTTTTGAACTCCATTTTCTATTTTTTTAACAACCCATGATTTTGGTGGGTTATTTTTGCGGCTTTCAGCATAATTATCTAGAGCTTTTCTTATTTTTTCAAAAGCCTTTTCGCCATCTATGTTGTATGCTTGTCTGCAGTCTGGGTTGCTGTTGAAAAAGTCTACAAAATCTTTTCTTGCCGCATATTTTCCCTTAATTGCATTTGAAATAAGATAAAAAGCACTTGCGCCAGCAAGGGTAAGTCCTGCTATTTTTAGAAATTTTGGACCTTTTTTTGTTTTTTCTTTTGAATCAGTTTCGCTATTCGACGTACTATTTGCGTTTTGATTGCTCATCATTGCTAAAGGTGCAATTGTGCCGTCAGGTTTTGCAAAGTTTTTAAATACTACTTCATTTGTTTTTAAATTTGATTTAAAAGTTACTTTGCTTTCATTTTGTTGTTTTGCGTCTTTAATTTCGCTTGTTTGTTTTTGTGTAGATTGTTGCGCTTCTTCTTTTGCTTTCTTCTCTTTTCTTTTTTGTGCTATTTTTGCTGCTTTTTCAGGTGTTACACGCCAGATTGGTTTTCCAGCAGAAAGTCTTGAAACTATTTCAGAGAATAATGATGCACCTGCAATAACCAACGCATTTTTGAATACGCTTTGTTTTGTTACTCTTTCTAGTAGACCTAAAGATAAATATGTTGTTCCTGCGCTTAAAAGCATTCTGTTTCTTTCTTGTTTAAAGCGCTCATCACTTCTTTCTTTTGCATATTGTTTGTCGTTATTTTTGTCTATTAACGAGTTATTATAAATATCGCTAGCAGAAAAAGCTGCTGAAACTAATGAAGTTGCAGCCCTGTTTAGTGTGCGTTCGTCTCTTGAAGCATATTGTTTTTTGGTTTTTGCAATATTTGAGCTCACGGTATCTCTAAAGCGTGAAATGCTTTGATCTAAATCTATCTCTAGTTCAGTTTTAGCATTGTTTGCAGCTTTAAGCATATCGTCAAGTACTTTTTTCTGATTAGCAGATTTTCCAAGTTTGCTTATAAGATATTCAGTGAAAGTAATATTTTCCCCTTTTGGAACTTTTGAGAACTCATCTAAAATATCCATTACAATATTGTAGGCACGATGCTGTTCGTATGTTTTGTTCCAATCTTGTATGAATTTGGGTGCATTTTCAGAATTTTTAAAAAGCTTAGATAAGCCCTTAATAGGAATATTAATTAGTGTATAAAGTGTGTCTTTAAAGTCGATTGCAGGTCTGTTGCTTAGTTCAATAACGTTATCTTTTATTTTGCATCCTGCTTTTTCTAATAAACCTTGAAGATAGCCTTTTGAAGCAAGTTCGTCGTTGGTATTTCCAAGAGTATCGCCGTATTTTCCAAAAATATCATCTAATTTGGAAATAAGTTCTGCAGCGTTAGTGTAGAGTGTTTTTCTAGATGTTTTATCAATTGTTTTTCGTATAAACTTATTGGCTTGTTGTACGCCTTCTTGTGCGATTTGTAGAGTGTTGCCTTTAAAAGTTAAAAAATTTGACGATTTTTGGGGTTGTTTCCCCGCACCATCAAATTTGTTGTTAGTTGGCTTCTTGTATTGTTGTATATTACTGATTTGATTTGTTGTAATATTCATTGCTGGTTGATGTATGCCGATATAAAATCAGCATTTTTCTTCACACTTCTACACTACCATAAGAAAACATGACAATAAAATAAATTGCGCTAAATCTTAAGTTTTTTATATTTTTGTTAATAATTTGTATTATATTTAAAAATATTTTATCTTTTTATTATGGATAAGTTGGGTAAAATCTTAATAGTTGACGATGAAGCCATGGTCACCAAAACTCTTGTTATGCTTTTGGGGCTTGAAGGCTTTAGTAATGTCGTTTCTTACAATGACCCAAATGAAGCGCTAGAATATATTAAAGACAATGAGATTGATTTGATTGTTAGTGACTTTATTATGCCTCAAATGAATGGAATTGATTTTTTGGAAGGCGCAAAAAAAATACAAAAAGACATTTCAACCATTCTTTTAACAGGATATGCAGATAAAGAAAATGCAATTCGTGCAATTAATGAAATTGGTATTTTTAAATATATCGAAAAGCCTTGGGATAACGATAATTTAGTTATAAATATTAAAAATGCTCTTACTCAAACCAG
>JAZUSV010000223.1:0-4510 GCA_045606885.1 Candidatus Gastranaerophilales bacterium
TTGATTTTGACATTGAAATCAATCAATAAATAAAAAATAAAAAGACTGGGCAAATCGTCCAGTCTTTTTTTATTCGTCTTGATGCAAAGACACTGCCTTTGAAGCAGCCTTTCTAATATCATCTGAAATTGCTGCGTAGTGCTTTTTGGTTGTGTTGACGTCACGATGTCCTAAAACATCAGCAACAATATAAATATCTTGAGTTGCGTGATAAAGTCTTGTGCCATACGTGCTTCGAAGTTTGTGTGGGGTAATGTGCTTAAGCGGAGTAACAATTTCGGCATATTTTTTCACTAACTTTTGAACAGCTCTTGTTGAAATTCTTTTGTTTTGAAGTGATGTGAACAGTGCCGGTTCATCAACAAGTTCAACATTTGCACTTCGTTCTTGAAGCCAATCAAACAGAGCAACTTTAACTTCGTCTGAAAAATACAATATAACTTGGTTTCCACCTTTTCGTGTAACCTTAATAGCATTTGTTTTAAAATCAACATCATTTACATTTAATCCAACGCATTCTGACACACGAAGACCGGTTCCAAGAAGCAATGTCATAATTGCAACATCACGCACTTTTGTGTGCTTATGAAAGCCTTTTTCGTGTCCTGAAAGCCCATAACCGCTTTCAACCGTATCCAAAAATTTATAAACTTCATTATCTTCAAGGCGAATGATTGGCTTGTCGTGAAGTTTTGGCATTTCAATCTTGCTTGCAAGGTCAACAGAAATCATTTCACGTCTAAAATAATACTTAAAAAACGACCTTACTGATGCAATTTTTCGAGCCTTTCCACGTTCACCATTGGTGATTATGTCGCCATTCTCATCGGTATAAGATGTGAGATAACTCATATATCTTTCAAAGTGTGTTGTGTGAAACTTTTCAAGGTCACTAACTTCAAGAGTATACATTGTTTTGTCTCTAAACAAATTTGTTTCATTTAGCGCCCAATTAAAAAAGGTTCGAATGTCATATGCATAGTTGATTCTTGTGAGTGCGCTGGTTTTGTTTTCGATTCCAGTGAAGAAATCTAACGCAAAGTCAGGGAACTCTTGCAATATTTTTCTAAGTCTTGCCGTGAGCTTTACTCTTTGTTCATTATAATAAGATTGGTTTTTCATGGCTTTATTATAACTTTTCTAAAAAATTTAAGCAAATATTTTGCGAATAGTTTTAAGATTTGACAAATTCTAATTATTGTTATAAACTAAAAAATAGGTAACACATATGATTGATTTAAATGATTTATTAAAAAACATAGACACTTATAAAGCCATGTATAAAATGAAAGGGCTTAAAGTTAATCTTGATTATTTCGTAGCAATGGAAGATGCTCGCAAAAAACTTCAACTCGACACAGAAAAAATGCGTGCGCTTTGCAACAAGCTTTGTGGCGAAGTTCCAAAATTTAGAGAAAAAAACAAAGACACTGACGAACTTGTTAAGCAAATCACTTTCTTAGACCATGTTATAAATGAAAATAATAAGATATTAGACCGTTATAACAAAAGCATCAACAAACGTCTTTCAAAACTTCACAATCTTCCAATCTACACAAACATATACAACGAACAAATTGTGACCAGAAAAGACTCATCGCTTACTTATGCAAAGCTTGAAGAACTTATCAAAGAAAAACTTCCTGTTGAACAGTTTAAGGGCAAGATTCAAAAATACTTCAAAGAAAAAACCAATTTCTTGTTTGAAGAAGATAAAATGCCATTTGCAGTCAAAGCCAAAAATGGTTACACAATATTTTGCAGAGCTCAAGATGTTGAAAAAATCAAAGACGGTTTCTTAAATTATTTTGCCGAGAACGCAATGTCACTTATCAAAGTTTCAAGCAAAAAACTTCACTGGGCAAACAATGCAAGCTTTTATGTGCATTTAAACCATAAAGAAGCGTTCTATTTTGAAATAAACAAAGAATATTGCACCCGCGAAGCCAATATCAAATATAGAAGCAAAGATATTGACATGACCAAATTTGTCAATCAAATTAACATTTTAACTAGAAGATAAAAACAGCCAAAACCTTGGCTGTTTTTTATATTTTTAAATCACCTTAAAACTCTGCATAATCGGGGGAGTGATTAGACATTAAAAAAGAGATGCTTTTTTGCATCTCTTATTTTGTTGTTTTCTTTGTTGTTGTAGTTGTTTTTGCAGCCTTTGCAGCAGCAGTTTTTTCAGCTTCTTTTTTGAAGTTTGCAACATCATTTGATGAGTTAGCTTCTTTAAGTCTGTTCAAGAAATCAGTTGAATTTTGGAAAGCTTTTGAACCACGATTATGTGTAGCAATGATTTGCTCTTCAGTTTTTTCTTTCTTAACACCACCAACCATTACATAGTTTTGAATTTCGTCTTTCTTTGGAACTTTTTTAACTGCTGGTTCAACTTCATGTTTAACAACGATTGCATTTTCGTTGAGCTCTGTGTTTGCAGCTTCATTGATTCCTGAAATTTGATTTACGAAATGTTCAACAGCGTTGTCAGCTTTTGCAGGTTCTTCTTCAACAGCAACATAAGAATCAGCCGTTGGAATAACATATGTGTCATCATTAATTTTTTCTGCATTTTCATCAATTGGTCTTGCAGGTTTGTTTGCTCTTGATGTTTTAACGTAATACCAAACAAACAATCCAATAGCACCTAAAACTAACAAAATGTCAACAACATAACAAACGATCATTATTGCACTTGCACAAAGAAAATTATTAATCATAAAAACCTCTCAAAATTATTTTACAAAATAATTATATCACAGAAAAAAAATAATAAATAATATTTTTAAGCGATTTTTAAAAAAAATTTTAAGTTTTTATAAAAAAATTCAACATAAAACACTTATAAGTCAACCCACAAGCAAATTTTAATAAATTTGTTGGGGGAGTGATAAATTTTATAAGTTATGACTCTCCCAGTTTAATTTCATATTTTAGGTTTCATAGTCAACATTAATCCAACCAACATTATTGTCTAAATCATGACACAACGGCCACAGACTAATATACAAATCAAACACAGACACCATATGACAGATTCAATCAAAATTTTCAAAGTAAAAATTGACACGCTCTGTGAGAACTCGTTTAAAATTTTAAGCTTAAAAACCTATCGCATTTTGTCTCAGCACGCTCTGGCAGATTGCAGCTTGATGACATAGTCACGCCACATAAAAATTTGCTGAAAGAGTCTCCAAGAAAAAAGAAGAAACTCTGTCTCAGCGCGTCTAAATAAAAAACATAGAACTGACTTGATTGTTTGTCTCAAAACGTGTCAAACAATCTATGCCAAACATAACACTGTGCTATGTGAAATAGAATACCTTAAAAAATCAACAATAAGACCACAAATCAAAACCAGCAAATGTTGACTGAACGCACGCAACAAAAACACAATCTGTTTTTTGTTATCAAAAATTTTTTAAGTTTGTGTCAAAATCTGTGTGTTAATAAATGTCAAAAACCCCTTCCACACCCCCTATATCTATTCGCAAAAGCTGTCTTTTGCGAATAGTTTACAATTAAGATGTTAACAAATAAATTTGTATATGTCAACAAAAAAATTATAATTTTTCAAAAAAATATTATTCTTTTGTAAACTACCCTTTTCAGTTACGCAAAAGACATAAAAAAAGATATGTAAAACAGTTACATATCTTTAAGAATAAAAGAAGAATATTGATTAACCATAGCATAACCAACTACAATCGGAGTAAAGTTTCTTTTTTTAACACCAGACATACGAGTAATAAAATTACCATATTTTTTTATATTATATTGAACAGGTATTAAAGGTGGAAGATTAGACAACCATAAACAAGTGGGTTTCTTATAATCAGCAAATTGACAATAATCAATTAAACAATCAGCTTTACACCACAACTTATTAAGCGCACTACCACCAGGATTTTCAAAAACTTTATATTTAATAGGCAACGACCACAAATACAAAATCATATTTAAATCATTTAACTGTCGGTAATATCTATCTGGTTGTTTATGCATATGATGTAAACCAGCCTTAGAAAAATAAGTGCATGGCGGAAAAGCAATTAATAAATCAAAAGAAGAATAATCTAAACCCAAATCATCTAAACGAGAAATATCATAAACAATATGATGTTCATTATCAACAAGATGCGGAAGTATATCAACAGTTAAAACATCAAAACCGGCTTCACGAAAAGGAACACTAACAGCACCAGATATCTCAAATAAAACAAGAACCCTTTTGCTCATAAATATCACTTCCCTTTTAAAGACTTACAATAATTCATCCACTCTTGAGAGTTTTGTTTCTTTTGTTGTTTTTCACGTTCTCTAAAAAACTTATACCAATTTTGATTGCCAAAATATAATTTATAAGAATAAATATAAAGTGATAAATCATTAAAAATACGTGATATAAAAATAAAACCAACACCGACAAGAGAATAAGGAATATTTATAGAAGCAACTATATCAGGAGCAACAAGCATTAAAAATTTAGATTCGTTATAAATAT
>JAZUSV010000224.1:0-8625 GCA_045606885.1 Candidatus Gastranaerophilales bacterium
TATTTCAATTACATTCATAAAAGAAGATGGTTTACCAACTCTTTCGTACAATTCTCAAAGTATTGAAAGAGTTATGAGTAATTTAATTACAAACGCAATCAAATATTCTACAAATGATTCAAGAGTTAAAATTAGAACAGAAATTGCAAGGGATTCTAAATATTTAGAAGTAACTGTTGAAGACAATGGTATGGGAATTTCTCCTGAACATCAAAAAATGATTTTTGAAAGATTTTATCGAATTGAAAATCAAGTACATACAGTTAAAGGAACAGGGCTTGGTTTGCATCTTGTAAAAGTTGCAATTGAAAAACACCACCAAGGACAAGTTTTTGTTAAATCAAAACTAAACGAAGGTTCTACTTTTGGTTTTTGGTTACCTTTAGATGAGGCCGATGTTAAAACCCCTTCTAGCGCAAGAAAAGAAGAAAACAACTATCATAGCGAATATAGAGAATATAAAATAGAAAAATTAGAAGATTATAATAAAAAAGCTCAACTTGACGCTCAATATGTTGGACAAAACAAGCAAAAAGAAGAACCAAAACAAGAAGAGCTGGATGCTCCTGTTGGTTTAGTTTTTGAAGAAATAAACAACACAAAAGCAACTAATAACCCTATAAAAAGCTCAACTCTTGTCCAGCAAGCAACTAAAGATGACGAGTGGGAAATAACTTTTGAGGTTAGAGATAACTAACCGTCGCACTTCACACACTTATGCCTTTGACTTCGCTCGTTAAGCTGTCGCTAAACTCGCTCGTCAAAGGATATCATTACATCTTGTGGGTAAACTTCGTTAATCAATTCATTCGTTGAATCAATTATACAAAACGAGAAGTCTAAATTTTCTACACCCAAATCTTCAAAAGGTATTTTTAAATCTATTACATCATTGTATGCAATTTTAGATTTTTTAGACAACATTTGGCTCCACAAGCCATACGGACAAGCTTTATTAAAAAATATTCGAGAAACTCTTTTTGAATCAAAAACAAATCTCACCTCACGAGAAAATTGATTCATCAAAATTGGATAAAAATTATCATTCTTGCTAACAAAGCGAATTGGAGAATAAAAGCGCTCTCTTATATTTGAAAAATATATGGCAATTTGATTTTGAATGTTTGCTCTATGCATTTTCATAGAATTTTTATTTAAAACAAATCTAAAATAGATAAATTCATTATCATAACCAAAATAAATATTTTTCAACAAACTTGATATATTTGACGTTGGACCATCAGGAATAAAAATTGTACCAGCATTGTCCCACTCGGTATTGTCTTCGCTTGTATCACAATTTAAACTTGGACTAATTTGAGCAACAGGATTTCTCAAAGGTCTAGTTGTAACACTAGCTAACGGCATAGTTAAATAATTTGGAATAGCAAGCCCCATAAATTCGTATGCATTCATCAAATGTCGCCTAAACAAGAAATCGAAAACGCCATCGCTTTTTGATTCATTTGGCTTCCCGTACCACCAATACCAATCACTTCCTTGTGCAACAAGAATTTCTCTGTTTGCCAATTCAAACTTGTTTTTTATTTTTTCAATTTCGTTTTTGTCTTTTAAATCCTCAATTTGTTCTTGATAAAAAACTTCAATATCACGAGAAACGCTGTCCATATAAAGCCAAGCGACATTTTTTGTTGGTTCACCTATCCACAAATCAAAATTTCTATTAATCCAAGAGCCCGCTTTAAGTGTTTCCAATGTTTCAGGTTTATTTTGCCCTACAAAATCTCCAACCAAAACCGTTTCAAGAGTTTCATCTTCGTTTATTAAACCATAAAGCGTATCTAAAAATTCACTTCCGTCATTTTGATATGTTTCCCAACAGTTTTCACCATCAATTGCAATTGTTAAAATATGGTTTTCTTTAGGAGAGTTTTGAAGTTTAAATTGTATTGTTTTAATTTTTTCATACAAATCATTAGCAGCAATTTTAGAGTCATAATTGCCATATCCAAAATTTAACAAATTAGCAAAGAAAGAATCTGCAAAAACCAAATTTAAAGGATTTTTGTTTTTTGTTATATAATTTGTCATCAAAACATAAGGGTTTTCAAGGTTGCCTTCAAAATCTCTAATCAACTCTTTTTTCAATGATTTTGATAAAATTCCTTCGTCAACAACACTCCAAGAAAAACCCATTTTAGACAACAGCTCTGCAGTTTTAGGGCAAATGCATTGTTCTGAAAGCCACATTCCTTTTGGTTTTTTGTCAAATATTTCCTCATATTTTTTAATTGCAAACTCTATCTGATTTTTTGCATCTCTTGCATTTGAATAATTTTCAGGCAAATTTTCAACATTTTTAATTTCTTTACCTTTAAAATCAATCAATAAAGGTAAAATTGAGTGATAATATGGGCTTGTTGAGACTTCTATTTTTCCTTTGTTTTGATAAGTTTTATAATCGGACAAAATTCTCTTGATGATATTAAGCTGAATTTCACAGATTTTTTTTCTATCATCAAGTGTATAATTTTTCTCTTTTTTAAATAAATTATCCAATTCAGGATAATCTTTAACAAAAAACTCATCCACCCAACACAAAGTATAATTTGCCATTATATCTGCATAGGCTTGAGAGTCAAACATTTCAACATTTAATTCTTTTGCGTTTGCTCTTTCATTATATAAAACCGTATAATACGGTCTTTTTAAAGCCATGTTTTTATAATTTAAATCAAAATAATTATTTAAAATAAAAATTTTATCTTGCTCGGTTAATTCGTTTTCATCTTTTAAAAGCAGTTTCAAATGTAAATCTTTATAGCCACTTAAATATTTTTGTAAATCACCCAATAAAACAGGAGAAAAATTAAAATTAAGCTTAATATTTGAAAATTTATCAATTCTTTTTAACATATCAAGGTAATCTTTTGAAGCGTGCAGACGCACCCAAGGCAACAAAAAATCACTTTCAATATTTTGTTGATAATTAGGCTGATGAAAATGCCAAATAAAAGCTATGTTTAATTTCTTCATATCCACGAAATAATTATACAAATTAATTAAAATATTCGCAAATAGATTTAATTTTTTACGATTTCACCCTGAGAAATCTTTATAATATCAACATTTTCCAAAAACTTTTCATCAAACGCCAAAGTATCAACAGATGTTATTACCATTTGAATATCATCTTCAATAGCGTTTAAAAGATAGTTTTGACGAATATTATCAAGCTCGGCCAAAACATCATCTAAAAGCAACAACGGAGTTTCGTTTATTTTTTCTTTAATTATTTGCAATTCAGCCAATTTAAGCGCTAAAACAATAGTTCTTTGTTGTCCCTGAGAAGCAAATTTCTTTGAATCAATTTCATTGATATAAAAATCAACATCATCCCTATGAGCACCAATTAGACATTGCTGACGTCTAATTTCATCAGTCTTTACTTCGTTTAGCTTTTGATAAATTAAATCTTTTAATTCTTCAATATTTAAAAATTCATCAGTTATTGTTTGATATTTTATTGTTAAATCTTCATTTTGTGCCATTGCTTTATGTTTAATTTTTGCAACACGCTCCAATTCAAGCAAATATTTTTTTCTTAAATAAATCACATTAGCGCTGGCGATTGAAAGTTGTTCATTGAAAACATCAAGCATATCATTTTGAACTGCACCACTTGCCAAATAATTTGCTTTTTGCAAACGAATTTTGTTAAATTTAGCAAGCTTTTCAATATACAAAGGATAAACCTGAAAAATTGCCAAATCAAGCCACTTTCTCCTATTTTGTGGTTCACCTCTTAACAAGAGTAAATCTGAAGAAGAAAAATTAACGCTTGATAAAACTCTCAAAAAATCTCTTTGTTTTGTTTTCTTGAGCCCGTTAACTTTTAAAATCTTGTTTTTAGGTGGATTTAAAACAACTTCCAACTCTAATTCAGTGTCGTTTTTTATAACTTGCGCTTTAATATTTGCAATATCTTTATTAAATTGAATTAACTCTGAATCTTTTTTAATTCGAGCAGAATCTAGTGCACACAGATAAAAAATGGCTTCCAAAATGTTAGTCTTGCCTTGAGCATTTTTTCCAATAATCAAGGTTTTATTTTTTTGAAATTCATATTCGAAATTTTCATAATTTCTATAATTTTTTAAGACTAATTTTGCTAATTTCATAGTATAATTATTACATCAAAGGAGTTAGAATATGTATGATTTTATAACAATAGGTTCAGCCACACAAGATGTATTTATTCAATCAGACGTTGCAAGCATAGTTTCAGTTAGCCAAATAGCCAAAAAAAGCGAGTTTATGTCTTTTCCTTATGGAGCTAAGACTGAAATTGCCGACTTTTCAAAAAATCTAGGCGGAGGCGCTGTTAATACTGCAACAAACCTAGCAAATCTTGGTTGCAAAACTTCAACAATTATTAAACTTGGAAATGACGAATTAAATTCAATAATCAAATTAAAACTAGCTCAATCTGGTGTTGATATTATGAATGTTATTGACTCAGACAAACACTTAACAGGTTTTTCAATCATCCTTGTTAGCTTCCAAGGAGACAGAACTGTTCTAGCGCACCGTGGTGCAAATGCTCACGTATCAGAAAAAGAAGTAAACTTTGAGGCAATCAAAAATGCACGTTGGGTTTATGTTTCACCATTATCTGGAAACAGCAATAAAATATTAGACAAAATTGCAAAATTTTGCGAAGAAAACAAAATCAATCTAGCAATTAACGCAGGAACAACAGCACTTAAAAAAGGTGAAAAATATTTTTCAAAAATATTAAAAACTGCTCAAATTGTTTTGATGAATAAAGAAGAAGCAACTTTGGTTACTAAAATTCATGTTAGACAAGACACCAAAGAACAAAAATTCTCCAAATGCGAAATTCATCCAGACATTATTGAAATGCTAAAAGCGCTAAGAGGCGAAACTGACACAATCACGGTTATTACAGATGGTAAAAATGGCGCATATTGCTATGATGGAAAACAAATTTTCATTTGTCCAACTTTCCCTGCTACAGTAACATCAACTTTAGGTGCAGGTGATGCTTTTGCTTCAACTTTCTGTGCATCTATGGATAAGTTCAATTGGGACATTGAAAAATCCCTTAAATATGCTTCAATCAACTCTGCTTCTGTTTGCACGCACTTTGGAGCACAAGAAGGATTTTTAACTTTTGACGAAATTGAAGAAAAATTAAATCAAGAAAAAGATTTTAAAGTTAAAGTAATTAAGGTTTAAATGCGTTTAGATAAATTTTTAAAAGTTTCAAGACTAATTAAAAGAAGAACAGTTGCAAACGATGTTTGCGACAGCGCACGTGTTTTTGTAAATAATAATCCCGCAAAACCAGCAAAACAATTAAAAATTGGTGATATTATTTCAATCGAATACAAAAACGCTACTAAAACGTACAAAGTTTTACAAATTCCAACAGGAAATGTTCCTGTTAATATGGCTTGCGAGCTTTACGAAGAAATAGAAAATAATTAACGAGGTTAAAATGAAATACAATTTTGGTGTTGTTAAAGAATTAAAAGAAGGCGAAACAAGAGTTGCAATTACTCCTGATGTTGTTGCAATGCTACAGGCTGATGGGTTAAGTGTTTTGATTGAATCTCAAGCCGGAGCTTTATCAGGTTTTAGCGATGAAGACTACATTGAAAACGGTGCAACGATTGTTAAAAGCGCCAAAGAAGTTTGGGATAATTCAAAAATCATTGTTAAAATAAAAGAACCCCAAAGTTGCGAATATCAATATTTTAGACCTGACTTAATAATATTTTCATACTTACATCTAGCAATTGAAGAAGAACTTACAAAAGAACTATTAAAAAACAAAGTTACAACAATTGCATCTGAATCAGTAAAAACAGCAGATAAACAATTACCTCTTTTAACTCCAATGTCAGAAATTGCAGGCAGATTGGCTGTTCAAATCGGAGCAAGATTACTAGAATCACACAAAGGTGGTTCTGGTGTACTATTATCAGGTGTTCCAGGGGTTCAACCAGGCAAAGTTATCATCATTGGAGCAGGTGTTGCAGGTTTCAATGCTGCACAAATCGCAATTGGTATGGGTGCAGACGTATCAATTTTTGATGTAAATCCAAAAAAATTAGTTCAAATTGACGGAATTTACGGCACTTCTATTAAAACTCACTATTGCAACCCAGCTAAAATTGCTCAAGAAGTACCAAAAGCAGACATATTAATTACTTGCGTTTTAAATCCATCTCACGTTGCTGAAAAAATTGTGTCTGAAGATGTAGTTAAAACTATGAAAAAAGGTTCAGTAATTGTTGACGTTGCAATCGACCAAGGTGGAAATGTTGAAACAATTGACAGATGCACAACACACGAAAATCCAACTTACGAAAAACATGGGGTTTTGCATTGTGCCATACCAAATATTCCATCGGCAGTACCAAAAACAGCGTCATACGCATACTCTTATGCAATGTATCCATATTTAAAATCATTGGGCGAAAAAGGAATTATAGAATCAATCAAAGAAAATCAAGACTTACAAAACGGTGTTACAACTTTTAACGGTGTAATTACCGACCAAACAGTCGCAGATTCGCTAGACAAAGAATACACACAAATTGAATTGTTAATAGGTTTTAAATTAAAATGATAGAAAATTCAAAAAGAATAGTTTTTAAATTTGGAACGAATATTTTAAGAAACGAAGATGGAGACATTTCTCTTTCTCACTTATATTCATTCATTGAAGATATTTCAAAATTACACAAGCAAAATCGAGAAATTCTTGTTGTAACATCTGGTGCAGTTGGCTTAGGCGCTAAAAAACTTGGAATTGACACATCCACCTCAACAACCCTTAAGCAAGCTGCGGCAAGTGTAGGACAACCATTGCTAATGGGCATTTGGCAAGATGGCTTTGAAAAATATGGAATAAAAACTGCTCAAATCCTTTTAACAGAAGAAGATTTTGCAAACAGAAAAAAATATTTATCCTTAAGATTAACCCTATCAAAATTATTAGAAAATAACGTTATTCCAATAATTAACCAAAACGACGCAGTATCACCAAGCGAACTAGAGCACGTTTGTTTTTCAGACAACGATAAACTATCTTCAATTGTTGCTTCAAAACTTGACGCCGATTTGTTGGTAATGGTATCTGATATTGACGGTCTTTATGATAAAAATCCAAAAGAATATGATGACGCAAAATTAATCAAAAAAGTTGAACGTGTTACAGCTAAAATTGAAGCCCTAGCAAGTGGAGCAACATCAGGTGGAAGAGGCGGTATGATTACCAAATTAACCGCTGCTAAAGTTGTGACTTCAAGCGGTTTATATGCAAAAATCGTTAATGGAAAAACGCCAAACATAATAAAAAAAGTGTTTGATGATGAAGTTGGAACAACATTCATCCCAAACAACACCCTATCCCACAAAAAGCGCTGGATTGCTTATGCTACCAATATTATGGGCTCTTTAATTGTAAACGAAGGAGCTAAAAAAGCAATCATTGATAACCAAAAAAGCTTACTAAGCATCGGGATTGTTGATATCAAAGGAAAATTTCAACGAGGAGAAATCGTTTCAATACTAGATGAAAACCAAAACGAATTTGCAAGGGGAATTGCAAGCTATACCTCTTCAGACATCGAAAAAATCAAAGGACAACATTCTGATAAAATAACAGAAATTTTAGGCTACAAATATGATGATGACGTTGTAATTAAGGATAATTTAGTTTTAATTTAAGGTAATTTATGATTGATATATTAGAAATTGCGCGCAGCGCCAAAAATGCATACTTAAAAACTATGAATCTTGATTTTGAAATCAAAAATCAAGCACTAAAAGCAATTGCAAAAAAAATAGAAGAAAATAAAAGTGAGATTTTTAGCGCCAACAACGAAGACTTAAAAAATGCGCAAGCTATGCTTGAAGAAGGCAAAATCAACCAAGCAACTTTCAATCGATTAAAAATTAACGAAAATAAAATTAACGACCTAATTACAGGTTTGAATGATTTAATTAAACTAGATGACCCTGTTAATAAGGTTTTATGGCAAAAAGAATTAGATGAAAATTTGATTTTAAAAAAAATCACAACGCCAATTGGGGTTATTGGGGTAATTTTTGAAGCTCGCCCAGATTGCTTTATTCAAATTGCTTCACTTTTAATTAAATCAGGTAACTGCGGAATTTTAAAAGGGGGCAGCGAAGCAAACAACACAAATACTTTGTTTGCAAAGATTGTAGAGCAAGCATTTGAAGAAGTTAACTATCCTAAAAATGCAATTAATTTAATTTATTCAAGAGAAGATATTAAGACAATGCTCTCACTAGATGAATATATTAGTTTAATCATTCCAAGAGGTTCAAACCAACTTGTCAAATTTATCAAAGAAAACACAAAAATCCCTGTATTAGGTCATGCAAGCGGAATTTGCCACATTTTTATTGACGAAAGTGCAAAATATGAAAATGTAAAACCAATAATAATTGACGCAAAAACGCAATACCCAAGCGCTTGCAATGCAGTTGAAACCATTTTAATTCACAAAAATTGGCAAGAAATCGAACAACTCAAAAAAGATTTAACTAAAGCAAACATCAAAGTAGTTGAAAACCCTGTAAGCTATGCGCATGAATATA
>JAZUSV010000225.1:0-6758 GCA_045606885.1 Candidatus Gastranaerophilales bacterium
TTAATAGGACAAACAGGGTATCAAATACTATCATAAGTGTATTTTATTAAAAATAGGAATAAAAATCTAGCTTTTATTAACTTATTTATATATAATTTGACTATGATTAAATTCTTGGGTCAATGCGTACAAAACTTTATTCAGGCAACGAAATACACCCTTAAAGGAAATGTTCGTTTAACAGAAGTTTTTTCTCAAATTGCCGCAATAGGATTTGATTCTTTAGGAATTTGCATGTCTATTGTTTTCATATCCGCTTGCGTTATAGCCCTTCAAGTTTCTCATCAATTCCTTATGTCAGGCGGAGAAAGCTATATTGGCGGATTTTTAGCTATTGCTTTAATCAGAGAAATCGCTCCAGGTTTTGCAGCGCTCGCTCTTGCTGCTCGAGCAGGCACAGCAATTACAGCCCAAGTTGCAAATATGAAGGTAACCAACCAAATTGACGCAATTGATGTTCTAAAAGTTGATTCAATTGGATATTATTTTGCTCCAAGAATAATAGCAGGAGCGTTAAGTGTATTTTGTATTGTTCTTTTGGCTGAACTTATCGGTATTTTAGGCGGAGCATTAGTTAGCTATTTTTCTATCGGATTGCACCCTGTTCGCTATTTTAACTCCGTTTGGTTAATGTTAGTTATGAAAGATATTTACATAAGCCTATTAAAAGGTTTAGTTTTTGGCGGTTTAATTGCGCTTGTGTGTTCAACAGTTGGCTACAATACAAGAGGTGGAGCTAAAGATGTTGGAATTTCAACAACAAAATCTGCTATTTTATGCACAGTTTACATATTAGTTGCCGATTTAATTATTGGTGTTTTATTTTATATGAATCCATAATTATTCAAAAGGATTAACTTCACCTTTTTTTAATTTATAAATTTCGCCACATTTTGAACAAGCTAAAATCCTTTTAGTTGAATCAATCGGCACAAAAAAGTGATTGCATTTTTCAACTTTTTCACTCTGAACTTCGGGTTTTTTCTTAAATTTTCCCGCTTTAAAATCTTCTTTTAATTTTAAAAATAGTTCAATAATATACATTTTTAATCTATAATTTAATTATGAATAAACGTTTACACAGATTCATATCCTCAACAGTATCATACCATGATTTTAAAGAAGCGGTAAATATCGCATCTTCACTAGGTTGTGGTATTGAAATTTCACGATTTGGCAGATTGCTTGACATAGAAAATGATTTTGAAAAAAACAAAAAAGAATACAAAGCAATTTTAGCCGATTTTGATAACGAAGTAACACTCCATGGCTTTTTTTCAAACCTAAATATAGCAGCAAAAGACCCTTTGATTTCTCAAATTAGCAAAAAAAGATACTATCAAAGCCTAGAGCTTGCGGCAGAATTTGATGTTTCAACCGTAGTTTTCCATACTTGTTACAATAATCTTTTAAAGCACAAAGAATATCAGCAAATGTTCTTTTTGAAAAATATTGAATTTTACAACGAATTCATCAAAAATTTTGAAGAATTAGGGATTATGGCAACAATCGAAAATGTGCACGAGCCAAATTCGGATTTCATAAGAAATCTTGTTGCAGCAGTTAATTCTCAGAACCTTGGAGTTACAGTAGATATTGGACATTGCAACTTACATTCAGACATCAAACCGTCTGATTGGATAAAAGATTATGGAATAATGCTAAAACACATGCATTTTCACAATAACTACAAAGACGAAGACTCACATTCAAGCTTATTAAAAGGTTCGCTTGACGTTGAAGAAGTCCTATTAACTCTAAAAGAAATGCAACTTTATCCGCAAATCACTTTTGAAATTTTCAAAAAAGAAGATTTACTCGAATCAGTTGAACATTTTAACGCTTTATGCGAAAAACTAGAAATTCCTTTTGTTTAGCCTGGACCAGACATTTCTTTTAAGAATATTGTTGCTTTAGCTAAAATTGTTTCTCTTAAAGCTATAGGGTCAGGAATTGAAAATTCCATTTTATTCATTATTCTTGGATCTAAAAGCGGATTTGGCATATTTGTTTGAACCATTCTATCAGCACAATATACAATACCGCATACTGTAGGTAGCGAACTTTGTACAGGGTCGTGGTGATATCTGATACAATTTGTCAAAATAACAGGTAATTGCCATTTTTTAGATATTAAAGCACCTAAAACGCAGTGGTTTGTGCCAAACTGTGCATCTTCAACATCAACAAGATTAACATTGTCTTGTTGAGCTAAATATCTAACTTTTGAATATTTTAGTGGATTTTTGCTATTTAACAACATTTTTCCAATATCATGCAAAAATCCAATAACAAAAGCGTCATCAGGGTTAATTACTTTAAATTCTTTTGCTAAAAACTCCGCAGCAACCGCACATTTGATAGAATGTTCCCACAATTCACGGCTACCTTGAGCTGTCATCATTTGTTTAAGAGCTAAACTCATGATAATATTTTTTGCTTTCATCATACCCAAAACAACAAGCGCTTTTTGAATAGATGTAATTTGTTGTCTAAAACCATAAAATGCAGAGTTAACAAGACTAAGTGTTTTTGTAGAAATCGCTTGGTCAACTTGCATAATTTTAGCTAGTTCTGCAATACCTGTTGTAGGATTTTTAATAACACTCAACGCCTTTACCATAACATTTGGCATTGGCGGAATGTCTTTAAATTCTGCAACAACTTGCTGTGGATCTAACCTATTTGGATTATTATTCATCATAATTTGCTATACCTGTAAATGTTTTTTGATACTTAAGAAGCTACCGACACTACTGAATGTAACTCCTAATGTTAATACACTAAATAGTACGGTAAATTGTGCCAATGGGTCAATCGAAATCATGAAAAATTCATGCATTTTTATGATATATTTTTGCACGACATCAATTGGAATAATTGCCACTAATGCACCCAAAAAGCCATAAATTGCCCCTTGAAGTATCAAAGGAGTTTTAATATACCAATTCGATACACCCATCAATCTCATAATTTCAATCTCTTCTTTTCGAGACTGAATAACCAGCTCAATTGTGTTATTTATGATAGCTATAGTCAAAATACACACTATCACAACAAACACCAACGTTGCCGTATTAATAATTGCATTAATCATTTCAAATTTTTGAACTAAATCTTTAGCGTAACTTGTGTCGTTAACACCTTCGATATCTTTTAAATCATTCATCAAGCCTGATATGTGTTTTGTGTCATCAAGTTTAACATGCAAAGTATCAGGCAATGGATTTGGAATGTCAGGAACATCAATTTCTCTTCTTAGTTGCATCCAAGAAGAATCTTTAGAAATATATGTTACTTTTTGAACGTGCGGTAAATCCCTGATTTTATTTATTGTTAAAGTAACATCTGCCTCAGGAGACAAATAAGCACTAACTTCCAAAGCTGAACCCATAGAATTAACAAAAGAATTAACAGCTAATGTAACTCTGAAAATTGAACCAAAAATTGTTAAAATTGCAGCAATTGTAGTAATAATTGCAATATTAACAAGCCCTGTTTGTGCAATGCCTTTAACTGTTTCCATTGCAATACGATATGTTATTCTAATTTCAGACATCCAATCCTTTGGAATGTGAGATTTTACCTTTTGTTTTAGATTTTGATTTTTTGTTTTTCTAGTCATAGGTTCCTGCTTGCATATCTCTAATCACTTGTCCATGATCAAGTGTTATAACTCTTTTTCTAAAATAATTTACCATTGCTTGATCGTGAGTTGACACAAGAATAGTAATTCCTCTTTGGTTAACTTGCTCTAAAATTTGCATAACTTCCAAAGAGTTTTTAGGGTCTAAATTGCCTGTCGGTTCATCTGCAATCAATAATGGTGGACCATTAACAATTGCACGAGCGATTGAAACCCTTTGTTGTTCACCGCCAGATAATTCGCAAGGTTTTGATTTCCATTTGTCTTCCAAACCAACAACCTTAAGCGCGCCCATTACACGAGTTTCGATTTCTTTAGAAGAAATTCCCATTGTGCGAATAACATAAGCGATATTATCATACACAGTATGATTTTGAAGTAGTTTATAATCTTGGAAAACTATACCCATACAACGTCTTAAGCTTGGAATTTTATTTGGTGAAAGATTTCCAATATCAATACCAGCAATATGAACATTGCCTCTTGTTGGGCGCTCTTCAAGATACAACATTTTCATCAATGTTGATTTTCCTGCACCAGAAGAGCCAACCAAAAATACAAATTCACCAGGGCGAATGTGTAAATTTATTCCTCTAAGTGCATATTTATTTTTATACTGTTTTACTAAGTCTCTTACTATAATCATTTTACATCCATGAACTCAATTATCTTTTCGTATATTTTTTTATCAGTCAAACCATAAAATTCCATCAATTGTCTTTGTTCGCCAGACTGACCAAATGTGTCTTTTGTGCCAATTCGATATACTTTAGTTGGGCAATATTGACATAGTGTTTCACAAACTGCACTACCCAAACCACCGATAATACTATGGTTTTCCACTACAACAACTTTTCTTGTTTTTTGTGCACTTTGTTTAAGTGCTAAGTGTCTAAACGGTTTAACGACAGGATAATGCAAGACCTCTGCTTCAATTCCAACTTCTTGTAATCTTTGAGCTGCGCTAATTACTTCGTTTAAAGTTTCACCATTTGTAACTATGGTAATATCTTTACCTTCTTTAATTTTAACGCCAGCAGTTGGATTAAATTTATATGTTTCAGAATCAAAAACTGTTTTTAAATTAGTTCTTGGCACTCTAATGTACATCGGTCCAGGGGTTTGTGCTGCATATTGAATAACTTGTTTAACTTCCTCGCAATCCCCAGGGATAATAACTTTCATATCAGGGATTGAGCGCATATATGAAATGTCTTCTAAGGCTTGGTGAGATGCACCATCTTCACCAACAGTAATTCCACCGTGAGTGGCAACAATTTTAACATCAAGTTTTGAATAACAAATTGTATTTCTGATTTGATCTAGACATCTTGCAGTTGCAAACATTGCAAACGTACTTGCAAAAACTGTTTTTCCGCCATAAGCAAGCCCAGCAGCTGTACCCATCAAATCTTGTTCTGCTATACCGCAATTAAAAAATCTATCAGGATATGCTGCAGCAAACTTACAAGTTTGAGTAGAGCATGATAAATCTGCATCCAAAACAACAATATTTGGATTTTTAGCACCTAATTCAACTAATGTTTCGCCATAAGCATTTCTTGGTGATTTAACTTCGTTATTTTTACTAAACATTCAACTCCTCCAATGCTTTAGCTAATTGTTCATCGTTTGGCGCTTTACCATGCCAGCCAGCTGCATTTTCCATAAAAGAAACACCTTTGCCTTTTATAGTATTTGCAATAACTGCACATAGTTTATTTGAATTTTTTATCTCTTTAAACGTTTTTTCAATTTCTTCATAATCATGTCCGTCAATTGAATATACTTCATATCCGAACGCTTTTAATTTTTCATCCAATGGCTCAAGAGATTTAATATCACAAGTAGAACCATCTATTTGAAGATTGTTTTTATCAACTATAACAACAAGATTTTCAAGCTTTTGATTATGAGCATTCATCAAACTTTCCCAAACGCTTCCTTCTTGCATTTCACCATCTCCAAGAAGAACAAACACCTTAGCAGGATTTTTATCTAATCTAAGAGCTAGCGCAAGACCAACGCCAATTGAAAGCCCTTGACCTAATGAACCTGTTGAAACTTCAATCCCAGATAATTGAGCTCTTGAACTTGGATGTCCTTGAAGTTTAGAGCCTAACATTCTAAAACCGTTTAACATGTTTGTTGGGAAAAATCCGCAATGAGCTAATGTTGCATATAGCGCTGTTGAGGCATGTCCTTTTGATAAAATAAATCTATCTCTGTTGTTAAATTCAGCTGACTCATCCCAATCAGTCGGAATGTTTAAAACTTTTTTGTACAACACCGCCAACATATCTACACATGATAGAGCTCCACCAGGGTGTCCTGATTTTGCATTGTGTATCATTTTCAAAATGTCACGTCTTAGAGCATTAGTAAATGTTTTCAAAATATCAACCCTTCTTTTGTATAGTATTCATTATACACTTTATTAAAAATATTGGCAAAACAGGAAATATGCGCTTAAACCTCTCTGGTTGTAATATTGTTCGATACAACCACTCAAGCCCAAGTTTTCTATAAATCATTGGCGCTTCTTTTGTTATTCCCGAAAAAACATCAAAACTACCGCCAACACCTACCATAACGCAGGAATGTAATTCATTTTTTAATTTTAAAATAATTTCTTCTTGTTTTGGTGAACCAAGACCCACAAGCAAAATTTGAGGTTGTGCCTGTTTAATTTCTTGAATAATTTGATTTTCATCTTCAAAATATCCATTGCGAACATAAACAAAATTTAAAGATGGATATTGTTTTAAAAAATTCTCTTTTGCTAAATTAACAACTTCTTCTTTAGCACCTAAAAATGCAACTTTGTAATTATTTTCGCTTGCCATTTTTATTAAAGCACGAGAAAAATCAACCCCTCGAATTTGCGGTTGCTTAATTCCTTGTAATTTAAGAGCAAGCTTAACTCCAACTCCATCTGCAATGTTTAAATTTGATTTATTCAAAATTTCAAAAAACGCACTATTTTTTTGTGCATTCATAATCATTTCGGGATTAATTGTAATTATATGGTAATTAGAATTTGTGTCGATGGCTTTTTTTGCACTTTCTAGTGCTTCATTTTGATTACATATTTCAACCGGACAATTTAATA
>JAZUSV010000226.1:0-6849 GCA_045606885.1 Candidatus Gastranaerophilales bacterium
AATATTAGGGTTATCTTACTTTGTTTTCCTCGCCCTTTAAAAGTCTTGCGATATTTTCTCTGTGAAGATAGATTATATAAATTGCTGCAATTAAACAGTATGCAATATATCCGATTGGATTTTTAAATAGGTACATCAATATTGGTGAAACACCAAGAGCGATTATTGAACCTAGTGAAACATATTTTGAAATGTATGTAATAGTTCCCCAAATAACAGCAATTGTAAGACCAACCATCCAATTTAAAGCTAAAATTGTTCCAACGCCAGAAGCAACAGATTTTCCGCCTTTAAATTGTAAAAAGATTGGTTTAGAATGACCAATAATTACAAAAATTGAAGCCAAAACAGCGTTAATTCCATAAGGGTCAAATGTTAAATATTTTGCCAAAAGTACAGGTGTTGCGCCTTTTAGGGCGTCTAGCAAAAGAACAATAAAAAACCATTTTTTGCCAAGTACACGTTTAACATTGGTTGCTCCTGTAGAACCTGAGCCAATTGTTCTAATATCTTGATTGGTTTTTGCTTTTACAATTAAATATCCTGTTGAAATTGAGCCAATTAAATATGCAACAATAATTACAATTAACGCTATAATGTATTCCATCTATTTATCTCCTTTTTGGCGGTAAGAAATAACAATTGGTGTTCCTTTGAAGCCAAAATTTTCTCTTAATTTTTTAGCTAAATATCTTTTGTAGTGGTCTTGAATTAAATCTTTGTTATTTATGAAAATAACAAATGTTGGTGGATTATTTTTAGCTTGTGTAGAATAGTAAATTCTTAAGCTTTTACCTTTGATTGAGCTTGGTGGATTTAAGCTGTAGCTTTCAGAAATAACTTTGTTTAATAGACCTGTAGAAATTCTTTTTTCTCGCTCAGCTTGTGTAGCATTTGCCATCGTAAAAATCGAATCTAGTCTTTGACCTGTTTTAGCTGAAATAAAAATTTTATGAGCATAATTTAAAAATGGAACTTCACGTTCAAATTGCTCTTCAAATTTATGAGTTTGTACATTTTTAACTAAATCCCATTTGTTAAAAGCTACAATTAAACCGCAACCTGCCTCTTCGCACAAGCTTGCAATTTTTTTATCTTGATCTGAAACGCCTTCGGCTGCATCGATTACTAAAAGCGCAACATCACATTCTCTAATTGCTCTGATTGCCCTATCAACTGCAAACATTTCAACGCCATAATCAACTTTGGATTTTTTGCGAATGCCTGCTGTATCGACAAGGCGATAAACTTTATCTTCAAAAACAATTTCTTCGTCAATTGAATCACGAGTGGTTCCTGAAACATTGGAAACAATTGCTCTTTGTTTTTTTAGTAAATTGTTTAAAATTGAGCTTTTACCTGCGTTTGGTTTTCCAACAATTGCAATTTTTAGAGGTTTGTTTTCATCTTCCTCTTCTTTTTCAACTGCTGGAGTGATGTCTTTTGTTATGATATCTAATAAATCACCGACTCCGCCGTCACCATGAAGTGCGGATAAAAGGTGCATATTTTCAAAACCTAATGCCCAAAATTCGCTTGCTAAATCAACTTGTGCTTTAGAATCAACTTTGTTTACAACTAATAAAACTTCTTTATCAACAGCACGAAGTTTGTTTGCAATATCGTAATCGTAAGGGTTTAAACCACTTTTAGCATCAACTACAAATAAAATTGTGTCTGCTTCTTGAATTGCTAATTCAACTTGAGCGTTGATATTTTTAACAAATTCATCGTCGTTTCCTTCGACAATACCGCCTGTGTCAATTAAAACAAAGTTTTTATCTTGCCAAGTTGCGTCAATATATATTCTATCTCTTGTGATATTTGGTTTGTCATCAACGATAGAAAACCTTCTGCCTGCTATTCTGTTTACTAGTGTGGATTTGCCAACATTTGGGCGTCCAATTATTGCAATAACTTTTTCATTCATAGCTTAATTATAATATAAAAAATTTTTAAACAAAACAAAAAGGCTTAAAACAGTATTTAAGCCTTGATATATGTAAGAAAAAAGTTATGGTTCATTTAATTTGTTTTTTTTGAGTACGGTCTTCGCACTCAGCATTAGCTTAACACAGCTTTTGTTGTGCCTTGCGCTTTTTTGGTTAGCTAGTGCGTCGCACTACGCTTCGCTTCATTTTGTTATCCAAATACGTTAAAGGTTTTTTCAACGTTATTTTCGATTACTTTTTGTACTGCTTCCATTTCTGTTTGAATGGCATTTTGTTCAGTATCTAGTTGCTCTAGTCTTAATTCAAGTTGTTGGTCTTTTCTTTGAATTTGTTTTGTTTGAGCATCAATATCGGAAATTGCCTTGTTGTATAATTCCATATTGTATTTGTAATCATTGTAAGCTTGTTCGTAAGCGTCTTCATCTTTTGTTCTTGTTGCAGAAAGAGAATAGCGTCTGTTTACTAAATCTTCTGGATTATTTGTATCATCAGTAATTTCAAGTGCAGTATATCTGCCGTTTTCTGATTGTTCCATTCTCGCTACAACGGGCGTAACAACTGATTTTGTTTTAGCGTATGTCGTTGCAATTTCTATTTTACCATCACCATTATTGTTTATTAATTCATTGTATTGGCTTCTTGTTAAGTAATGGTATTCATCTTTTTCGTCAACATAAAAATATTCAATTGGATCGTCTTCTGTACCTTGGTCTACACATTCTTCATAATGTGGAGGTTTACTATTCTTGTTAGGATCAATTTTGTAAACTTGATTTTCAGTAAGTTTTACTAAATTGTCTTTATCATTATACGCAGATACTAATTCAGTACAGTTTTCATCTGTATATACAAAACTAAGTGTTCTATTATCTATTGAATTATCTTTGTTTTCTATTCTTACAGTTCGATTATAATTTTCTGTATTAGGAATTTGTTCGACAGCAGAAGGTGTGCCTGCTTTGTAAATATGCGATGTACTTTTATATTCTGTATAACTTTGTGTTATGGAAACATTGTATTCGTTTTTGTCAGAATAAATTTTCGTAATTCCTGAAATTTCATAATCAGGATTTCCAGCACTACCTGAACCATCCAAAACATAAGTTGTTTTATAGAAGTCATTTTCTCTTGGAGGTACGGGTACTTCCAATGTCATCATATTGTTATATAAGTTTGAACTTTCGTTTGCCAAAGAAGTTCTTTGTTGGTTAATTTGTTGACCTTGATATTCAACGTTGCTCTTTCTAGCCGTTAACCCTAGGAACCTAGCTTGGCTTGCTGCCATACCCATAACTGTCATTGCCTCCATTGTTTTTTCTTACAATAGTAGTTACGACAGTTATTTAATGAAACTTTAGTACATTTGAAGTATTTTTAACAAATCTTTACAATTAAGGTGTTGGTGTTATATAATTGAAAAAGGTGAAAAATGGCACAAATACTTGGTAACATACATTCAATAGAATCTTGCGGAACGGTTGACGGTCCAGGTATTCGCTTTGTTGTTTTTTTTCAAGGATGTCCAATGCGTTGCGCATATTGTCATAATCCAGACACTTGGGATTTTAACGTAAATAAAAAAATGTCTGTTGAAGAAATTTTGAAAAAATATGATGGCGTTAAAGAATTTCTTAAAAATGGTGGATTAACCGCAACGGGTGGTGAGCCTTTAGCACAAATGGAATTTTTAATTGAGCTATTTAAAGCCGCAAAAGCAAAAAATATTCACACAACGCTTGATACTTCTGGTGTTACGTTTAATACAAACAATATCGAAAAATTTGACGAACTGATGAAGTATACTGATTTAGTTATGCTTGATATTAAGCATATTGATCCAATTGCGCACCATAAATTAACAGGTCAACAACTTGCTCCTGTTTTGGATTTTGCAAATTATTTGTCTAACAAAAAAATACCAATATGGATAAGACATGTTGTTGTGCCTACTATTACAAACGGAAAGCCAAGTTTAGTAAAACTCGGTGAGTTTTTGTCTACTTTGAATAATATTCAAGCGCTTGATGTTCTACCATATCATGATATGGCAATTGCAAAATATGAAAACTTAGGCAAAGAATATCCTTTAAAGGGGATTCCGCCTTTAACAAAAGAGCAGGCACTTGAAGCAAGAAATATAATTTTAGATTCAATGCGTGCAGCAAAATTAAACCAACAAAATTAGTTTTTTGTTTTTATTTTTTGTTTGATTAATACATTTCACCCATACCAAAGGTGAAGAATCCGTTTTTCCTGTCAGCACCAGCAGTGTTTGTAATTGGAAGGCCGTAATCTAAATTGATTGGTCCAAGTCCTGGGATAAATATTCTTAAACCAACACCAGCACTAATTGCGTATCCTGGTTTATCATATACGTCTGTACCAATAGTTTTATTAAATAATGTACCAGCGTCAACAAATGCTGCAAGTCTTAAATTGTTCAAGAAAGAATTTGATGTAAGTCTGTCGATGAATGGAATAGGAACACGCATTTCAGCACTTCCCATCATATATCCATCGCCTACACCAACTTCTGATATGTTGAAGCCTCGAATAGTGTATGGTCCGCCAAGAGCATATCCTGCAAAGTCAGGCATGTCTCCGTGAAGTTTTCCGCCAGCTTTAGCTGTTACAACAAAGGTAGATTTTTTACCAACAGGAACAAATCTTCTCATCATACCGTGTAATTTGCCAAAGGTTTCACCTGAAATTCCAAAATTTTCTTCAAGTGTAACTCTTGCTAAAACACCTTTTCTTGCGTTAACGTGAGAATCTCTTGTGTCATACATTAAAGCAGGGGTAACTTTTATAAAGAAACCGTCATCAAGTTCTTTTGAGCGATTTGCCCAAGAAATACCTTTTTGAGCATATCTTGTGCGCATTTCTGTTTCAGCACCCTCTTCTAGAGTAACGCTTTCTACACCAAAGCCAATAGAGCCTGATAAGTTTTTATATGTTGTAAATCTGCGTGCAATTGTAGCTTCAGCACCAAAACGTTTTTCAATAGCCATTGGTACTTGGTAGCTGCCGTAGTATCTTGCAAAACCACGAAGTGCTAAAGATTGATTTTCACGTTTGAACATTGGCTCTAGGAAACTTAATTCGCCTTGGAAGTTGGCTTTTTCAACAATTGAACTGTCGTTCATCAAAATACCGGTACCAGCTAGAAGATTTAAATTTAATTTTTGACCAAGACCTCTGAAATTATTTTCGCCAAAACCAACAGAGCCAAAGAAACCTGAGGCAGAATCAATACCAACACCTAAAGAAACTCTTCCTGTTCTTTGTTCTTCAAGAGAAATGCGAACATCATATAGTCCTGTTTGTTCGTCTTGGTTTAACTCTCTTTGAACATCTCTAAACGCTTGAGTTCCCATTAAGCGTAGAATGTCTGAGCGCATAGTGTTTTCGTTATATACGCTTCCAGGTTGCAAGAAAATATTTCTTTTAACAATAAAATCTTTTGTTTTATTGTTTCCTTCAACAATAATGTCGCCAATTACGCCTTCATCAATTTGAATATAAACATATCCATCAGGGTCATCTGTAACTTTTGTAACACGAGCTAGAATATATCCTCTTGTTGAATAAAGTTCTTGAATTTCGTTTATTGCATTGTTGATGCTTAAAATATTTTGAGGCTTTCCTTTAAACTCGTTTAAAATTTTTAAAATTTCAGAAGTTGAAATGCTGTTGTTTCCAACAATAGCAAAGCCTTCTATTGGTGGATTTTCTTCTAATATAATTCTTAATTTAACATTGCTATCGTCAATTTTTATTGGAAGAGCTCGAATATTTTGTGTGAAATATCCTGTGTTATAAAGGTTTCTTAAATCGTTTGAAACCTCGCTTCTTATGTATTGATAGCCTTCTTTTGATTTGATTTGTTCTCTGATGTAGTTAACATCAAGAAGATTGTTTCCAAAAATTTCTACTTCTTTGATGTAAACTATTTCGTTATCATCAACATCGGTTTGAATTTGCTCTTCTTTTGTAATTGCACCATCTTCAATTGTTTCTTCTTGGAAAATATCTTCGTCTTGAATGTCTTGTGATGTTTGAGTTTTTTCTTTTTGTTTTTTATTTTTTTTCTTTTTGTCTTTTTTGAAAAAACTAAATTTTTTCTTTTTGGTTGATTTTACTTCGTCTGGTATTTGTTCGCCTTCTTGGAAAAATACACTGTTTTCTTCGTCTTCAAACATTGAAAAGGTTGAAGTGTCTAGTTTTGCTTCTTCGATTTTTGGGGATTTTTTATCGTCTTTTTTATTGAAAATAGATTTTACGCCTTTAAAATTTTTGACATCTACACCTTTTAGATTTGTTGTGTTTTCGCCACTCAAATTGAAGTCAGCACAAAGAGCACCTTGTGTGATGTACAAAGACAAAAAAACAGCTATGCATAAGGTTTTAATATAAAATTTTCTCATCTATTCCAAGTCAAAAATTTAAGACGATAATTTTCTATATATTATTATATATCTAAAATCTTTGAAGTCCAAATAAATTAACAAAATCAGTAATTTGACTTACTTTTTTAAATAAAATGTTACAAAAAGTGTTAACAAAGTGTCAATTAATAAGATTTTATACTAATATTTTATTGTGAGCAGTCCTACTATGAAAAAATCAAATATAAGCAATGAACATCGAGTACTGATTGAATCCATCATCAGAGAAAGTGCAAAATTCAGAGGAAACGAAGAATTAATCGACATTTTTTGTGATTCGATTTATAAAAAATGTTATCTTTTGATGGATGCAATTAGAGATACTGCACGCTTAAAGCGTCATTTGATGATGATTTGCGATTCTTGCATGGAACAGATTATTAAAGAAAAAAGAAAATATAATCAAACAAAAATTTATCGTCAAGTAGAGCAAAATGCTAAATTACAAG
>JAZUSV010000227.1:0-11109 GCA_045606885.1 Candidatus Gastranaerophilales bacterium
TCGAGCCCCGTCTTCCGCTCCATAAAAGACACCTTGCAAGAGGTGTCTTTTATTTTGCTTTAGACGGCGGATTTTAACTAGGGCGCCGTGCGAGCCTTGCGAGCCCAGCCCGTATATTCAAAAAAACAACGAAGCGACTAAACAAAGTTTAAAAGCGGAGTGCTTGTTTTTTGAATTGTTAAAATCCAAGAAGGGCTACGCCCCTTATCCTTCGGATATTAACTGTCCGTAATCGCTTTGCTCAACGGTCAGTTGAATTCCGCTCCATAAAAGACACCTTGCAATAGGTGTCTTTTATTTTTATGTAAAAATTCAATAAAATAAATTTTATTTTCCACATTTTTTATTTATAATTACCAAATAAGATTGCCAAAAGGTGTGAGACGAAAAAATCAAATTTAAAGCATTATTAAGAAATGTAAAAAAATAGAAATAGTAGCTTAAAATTTAAGCAATTATTATTTATCACACTATTTTTAAAATCAGCAAAACTACACATGGGAGCAAATATATGGAAATTAATGGAAATTTTCTTACCAAAACAAACAATACTATTTTAAAAAAGAAATATAATTCTAATCCATTCTTAAAATCTGAAATGGATTCAGTAAGTTTTACAGGAAAAAATGGCGCTAAAACAGCAAAAAAAATTGGTCTTGGAGCTAGCTTATTGGCAATATTTACAAATTTAGCTGGTTGCACTACAAATAACGCTGTTCCACCAACAACTCAAGATACAACAATTCCAAGCTCAAGTGTAATTGAGGAAACAGTTGACAATACAACAACTCCAAACTCAAGTGTATCTGGAGAAACAACTGACAACACAACCCTACCATCTGACCAAGATGTTGCAGAAAACCAAGACACTCAAGCTCCAGCAATGAGCCTTGAAGAAGAAAACTATTATTTCCAAAATGCGCAATCTAAAGATTCTGCATCTGTAACAATCGATATGTCAGGCAATTCAACTTATGTTGAATATGCACCTGAAAACGATTACGAATTTTTATCACCAGACGGATACTGCACTTCTATGAACGAGCTTATTACGCAAGCTTACAACATTGAAGATACAAAAGAAAATTTTGAAAAAAGAGCTTTAATTGCAGAAAATATTTTACGTGCAAATCCTTGGATGGAAGCTCAAATTAATGAATATGGCACTGAAAATACAATCCCTGCAGATGTTATGTTAAATCATGATTACTTAGCAAACTACGCAGAAGGTCACCACGTAATGACTCCATTGGCAACAGGCAATATTCGCACAGAAAAAAATGCAGACTCAAAACTTGTAACAAGCAAAGATGTGCAATTCTATTCAATAAATAAAGATGAGAACTTCATTAGCGTGCTTCAATTTAGCGAAGATGAACTTGCTCAAATGAAAGCTAATCCTGAAACAATTATTTCTACAGTTGAGAAAAAATTAGAAGAAGAATACAGCATCACTTCAATGAATTCTTATGCAGGTGACGCTATTTGGCATGGTATTGCTACTTGGGAAGGTAATGAAGATATATTTGCTTTCTCAAGCGAAAGAGATGCAAAAGAAGCTTTGGTTGATTATGTTCAAAAAGCCGATGAATTAAATATTGTTTGCCCAAGAGTAGATGTTACTTTAATCACAACTGAAGATTCTAATATAAACGATCATTCTGCAGTACAAAGATTTCTTACAACTCCAAGAACAGAGGAAGCTAACACTATTGCAACTTATATAGTTGCTGATAAAGCAGTTTATGATTTAGAAGATAACAAAACAACATTCCGTCCAATTGATGTTTTAGGAACAGTTAAATACCCTAGCGGTATGTCTTTAGCTGAAGCTTTAGATAATAACTATGAAAACGCAGATGATTATGCTCTTGCAGCATTTACTCAAATTGTAAACAATAATGATTTCCTTAAAGCTTTTTATCCTGAAACAGATAATCTAAAAGTTGAAGATTTATATCAAGAAATTGATTTAACTCAAATTCGTGGCGAAAAAGTTGAATCAAAAGACGCAAAAGTTGATCTTCAATCCGTTGTAATTCTTGTGGAAGGCAAAGCACCAGAAAAACCTGTTTACCAACCACAAAAACCAGAACCAGAAACAGAGACAAATACGGTTACTGACACAGTTACTGACACCGTAACTGATACCGTGACTGATACCGTAACAGATACTGTTTCAGACACCGTTACAGATACTGTGACTGATACCGTTACAGATACAATAACTGACACAGTTTCAGACACAGTTACAGATACAGTAACTGACACTGTAACCGACACAGTTTCAGACACAGTTACAGATACAGTAACTGACACTGTAACCGACACAGTAACAGACACAGTTACTGACACCGTAACTGATACAGTAACAGAAACAGTAACTGATACCTGCCCTGATTTACCAGAAATCGACCCTGAAGATGAAAACATCACCCAACCAGAACCAGGGGAACAAAACCCAGGTGGACAGCCAGGAGAAGAACCAGGGGAACAACCAGGCGAAGGTAATGACGATCCAAATAGCAGTGACGACAACACAAATACAGAAGGCGGAAGTGCTGATTTTGAAGACGAGCCCACCACTCCAAATCCAGACGAAGGTGGAAATGATGTAGGTGGCGATGAGTTACCAGATGTAGGTGGCGATGAGTTACCAGATGTTGGTGGCGACGACGAAAATTGCGAAAACATCGGTTCAAGCGACGATAGCCTAGATGATAATTTTGATACAGAAGGCGGAAGCGCTGATTTCGAAGACTAGAAACAATAAACATATAAAAAAAGACTTCCTAAACAGGAAGTCTTTTTTTATTGATTAATTTCACAACATTCAAAACTAAAAGATTCAATATGTTTTGAAGAGATATTTATCCATTTAAATTGTTTTTCATTTCCACTAGAACAAGTTACAATGGCGTCTTTAAGAGTTATTATCCCGTCAATACATTTACAATCATCAGAATAACAATCGCACTTATAAATTGTCCCCTTGTATTTTGCTTGAGCCGTATGACAAATTAACACATTTGATTCAACGAATTTTGCAATTTCATAAATAGCATCATAAGTTTTGCACATAAAAAACCTCCTTTTTCAAAATTTTAATTTAAAGGAGGTTTAATTTTATTCTATATCTGTCTAATTTATATTCTTACTAGGGACAATTTTTTAGCGTTTTGAACATATTTATCCATTTCATCATCTGTATTGACTTCAGAAACACTTACCAAAATTCTCTGCTCATCTAATTTCACGCCAGCCAATATTTTTTGCTCTTTCATAAACGCTAAAAACTTTTCACTATGTCCAACGTTAATTGTAAATTCGTCAAAAAATTCTTTATTTTCAACTTCAAATCCATTTTCCTGAAGCAATTGCGCAAGTTTGTGAGCGTTATCAAAAGATTTTTGAGCAACATTTAACAAGCCAGATTTACCTAATTTCCTTAAATATAAATTAGCGCAAAACGCAACAAGTGCTTGATTTGAACAAATGTTTGAAGTTGCTTTTTCTCTTCTTATGTGCTGTTCTCGAGCTTGCAAAGTCAAACAATATGCAGTTTTTCCATTTTTATCAACTGTTTTTCCGCAAATTCTACCTGGCAATTGTCTTTTGTGTGCATCCTTACAAGCTATAAAACCAGCATAAGCTCCACCAAAATTTAATCCAATGCCAAAAGATTGAATATCTCCTACTGTAATATCTGAATTTGGTGGTTCATATAAAGCTAAACTCATCAAATCAACAATAGAAATAATTAATTCTTTACCCAATTTTTGTGGCATATCAATCAATTCACCATATTTATTTGGACTTTGATACACTTGAGCGCAAAATTCTTCATCTGTTACATTTTTACCAATGACAACTTCAATATCATTTGCCCACAAATAAGTTTTAATTACTTCTAAATAATTTTCATTTATATCATCATAAATAAAAACTTTATTCTTTTTTGTTAATCTAACAGCCATCAAAATTGCTTCTGCTGTAGCACTTGCGCCATCGTAAACAGAGGCATTTGAAACATCTTGATTAGCCAAAGTACACATTAAAGACTGAAATTCATACATAGATTGAAGCGAACCTTGTGAAATTTCAGCTTGATATGGCGTGTAACAAGATAAAAATTCAAATCTTGAAGCAATATCATTAATAACGCTTGGAATATAGCGATTTCTTGCACCATAACCAGCAAAACAGGAGTAATCTATCTTGTTTTTCGATGACAATTTTTTAAGCATTAATTGTGCTTCAATTTCATCTGAACCATTTGCTAAATTTAATTCAGACATCTTTGCATCTTCTGGAATAACACTAAATAAATCATCAATTGAATTTACTCCAATTGATGATAGCATTTCTTTTCTATCAATATCGCTTAAAGCTTCAAAATTATACATTTTACCTTCTTATTGAACTTCGTCTTTATAATCGTCGTATTCCATTAAACCTTGAGAATCATCTTGGAAATTATCAGGATTAATTTTAATTAACCAAGAACCAAAAGCATCCTCGTTAATTAACTCAGGTGAATTAATTAACGCTTCGTTAACTTCAACGACTTCACCGCCTACAGGCATATAAATTTCGCTTGCAGCTTTAACAGATTCAATTGTTGCAAAAACTTCGTCTTTAGCAAAACTTGAACCAACTTCAGGCAATTCAACAAATACAATATCGCCCAATTGCTCAACTGCCCAATCAGTCAAACCGATAACAGCTACATTTTCTTCTTGCGCTACCCATTCGTGTGTTTTAGAACATAAAATTCCTTCTGGTATAGTCACTTTCTTATCTCCTATTTGTTATATTTTTTTTCAATAAACGGTTTTTTTACAATTTTAGCATTATACAACTTATTTCTTACCATAATTTGTATAGTCATGCCAAGACTTTCTTGAACATTGTTAAGTTTTAATACTAATGTTGGTTCAAGTTTATCAAATTCAATCATACAAAAGCCAATATTTTTTCCTAACGTTGGACTCGGTGCACCAGACGTTACAACTCCGCATTCAACATTATTGATATATACGGGATATTCAGCTCTTGCTATCATTCTATCTTCCATAACAAAAGCAAACAACTTTCTTCTTAAGGGTAGTTCTTTTGTTTTTTGCCCTTGAATTAAAGCTTTTCCGTTGTAATTTTCTTCTTTTTCTTTTGGAATAAAAAATCCTAAAGACGACTCAATCGGTGTTGTATTTTCATTTAACTCATGACCATACAAAGGTAAACCTGCTTCTAATCTTAAAGTATCTCTTGCTCCAAGACCAACAGGAACAACTCCAAATTCTTCTTTATAAGACAAAATTTTGTTCCATAATTTCGAAGCATATTTATGCTCAAAAATAATTTCAAAACCATCTTCACCTGTGTAACCTGTACGAGTTAAAAACACAGGGCAATCATCCAAAACGGTATTTATAAACATAAAGAATTTTGGTTGATTTTCTTGTTTAACGCCCATTTTTTCAATGATATTTTTCGCATTTGGACCTTGAAGAGCAAGCATAGAAAAATCATTACTTTTGTTAATTACTTCAACGTCAAATTTCTTTGCTTCATTTTGCATGTGAGGAACATCAAAATCAATTCTTGAAGCGTTAATAACTATTAAATAATCAATATTTTCAATGATATTTTTAGCATTATAAACAATAATATCGTCAATCAAACCACCTTCTTTATTTGGAAGATGACAATACATCGCCTTTCCTTCTTCTAAAGTTGACAAATTTTGAGGAACAATTGATTGTAAAAATTTTAAACTATCCTTTCCTTTAATAAAAACTTCGCCCATGTGCGAAACATCAAAAAGCCCAGCAAACTCTCTTGTTGCATGATGTTCTTTGATAATCCCCTCATATTGAACAGGCATTGCCCAACCGCCAAAAGGAACAATTTTTGCTCCTAATTTAATATGCTCATCATACAGGCTTGTTTTTTTATCTTCGTTCATTTTTACCTCACATAAATTCTTGGCAATCTCATTTTTAATCGACAAGTTAATTCATAATTAATTGTGTCTAATTTTTGCGCCCAAGTGTCAATTGTATCAATTTTATTTTCTTCACCCAATAAAATAATTATATCTCCAACGCTACAATCCACATTTGATACATCAAACATAATTTGATCCATGGTAATTCTTCCAATTTGTTTAATTTCTTTACCATTTAAAACAGCGGTGATTTTTCCTGATAATTTACGAGCAATGCCATCCGCATATCCTATCGGAATTGTCGCAACTTTTGTATCTTTTGAAGCAATATAAGTGTGTCCATAGCTAATTCCATCACCTTCTTTTAAGGTATGAATGTTTGTAATTCTAGCTTTTAAGCCCATTACAGGCAACATTTTTGGCATAGCAGGGTTATCTTGCGCATAAGGAGTTAACCCCCACATAATTATCCCCATTCTAACCATATCAAAGCTATATTTAGGATACGAAAATATTCCAGATGAATTTAGGCAATGTATTTTAATATTGGAGTTTTTATATGGTTCAACAATTTCTTGAAACTCTTTTATTTGTCTTTCAAAAAGTTCTTGATTTTCAACATCTGCAAAATGAGTAAAAATTCCCTCAAGCTCAACACAAGACGTATTTAAAACCTTTTGTATAAAATCTTTAGCATCGTCTTTGTTTATACCAATTCTATTCATTCCTGTATCAAGTTTTATGTGAACTTTTAATTTTTTGTTTAATCGCTCGTGTAACTGTTGTGCCATTTCAAGATGTTCTTCATTAAAAATCGAAACACAAATATCGTATTTTATGGCATTTTCCATTGCCCACAAAGGACTTGCACCAAGTACCAAAATTGGAGCTTTAATTTTGTGTTCTCTTAACTCAATTCCTTCATCAATACTTGCAACACCATAATATTTAACTCCGCAAGCATTCAAAATAGGCGCACACATCAAAGAACCATGCCCGTAGCCGTCAGCCTTAATAACCGCAAACAAATCGGGTTCATTCTCGCAATTATTTTTAAGAAAATTTTTAACTGCAAGAACATTATGCTCTAAATTAGCAAGGTTAACTTCTACCCAAGCATCTCTGTTTTTATTTATAAATGTCCCTCTAAAATTTTGCATTTTATACCAAATTATTTTGTTTTAAATAAAGTTCGTAAGTATTTTCCATTAAACAAGCAATTGTCATTGGCCCAACGCCACCAGGAACAGGAGTTATATAACTTGCCACATTTTTAACCTTATCAAAATCAATATCTCCTGCTAATTTACCATTCGCTTGTTTATTAATTCCAACATCAATAACAACAGCGCCTTTTTTAACCATATTCGCTTTAATCAATTTAGATTGTCCTGTCGCACTTATGATTATATCCGCCTCTTTTGTAATTGATTTTAAGTCTTTTGTTTTTGAATGAGCCAAAGTAACTGTTGCATTTTCATTTGTCAAAAGTGTTGCCACAGGTTTTCCAACAATATTAGAACGACCAATTACAACAACATTTTTTCCAACAAGATTTATCTTGTATTCTTTTAACAATCGTATTATTCCTTTTGGGGTACAACACACTGCCCAAGGATTTAGATTGCTATTTAATCTTCCAACGTTAATTGGATGAAAACCGTCAACATCTTTTTTGGGGTTAATTATTTCAATAATTTCTTGTGCATTAAGGTGGTCATACAATGGCAATTGCACCAAAATTCCATTTACGTCTGGATTTTCATTAAGCTCATGAATAAGTTTGATAAGATTTCCTTGTGTAATTTTTTTATCAAAACGATAAACGCTCGATTTAAAACCGACATATAATGAATGCTTTTCTTTTGAATTTACATAAATTTTGCTTGAATAATCATCATTAGCCAAAATTACTGCAAGCCCAGGTTTTTTTGTTAATTTAGATGTTTTATCTTTTAAGTCTTCTAATATTTTATTTGCTACTTTTTTGCCGTCTATTATAACTGTCATCAATTTTATCCTTCAATTTGAGGCATATTCATTCTTGAATAGATTATTTCAAGCGCATTTAATACATCGTCGCAATTTGCGTCATCATATTTTTTTAAATAACCCAATAAATTTAACTCAAAACTATTTAAAAGTTCAGTTGCTTCGTTTAGTTTTTCTTTTTCTACTTTATTTAAGATTATTCCTAATTGACCATCATAAACATATTTTCTTGAGCTTTCGGCAATTTTTGCACTAAGAGCAATGCTTTGTTTATCGCACTTAGAAACAATTACCGCTTCATCAACAGGATAATCTACAAGAGAATTTAAATATTTTAAATCATATTCACAATCAAAAATAACAAAATCATATCTTGCTATAAGTTTTGATAAAGAATCACGCATTAATTTTGTGCTTGGACAATGACAATCCTTTGGGGTAATAAACCAAGAGGCAATCATATCAACATTTTCATCTATCTCGATAATAATATCTTCTAATGCCCATTCAATATATTCTTGTTTGCTCATTCCTTCAGGAATGCCTGTTTTATACTCGTGTTTTCCTGCTTTTATGCCATATATTGTATTTTTAGTTTTAATTCCAAAACTGTCTGACAATTCGAGCGTTAAATCGTTATCCACCATCAAAATTGAGCTATCTGGAAAGTTTTTTTGAATTAACTTCATAAAAGCTCTAGTTAGTGTGGTTTTGCCGTTTCCTGATTTGCCTATAAAAGCGATAGTTGATGTCATGACTCTCCTCTTTATTGCTTGTATTATAACACAAACAAAAGAATAGGTTAATTCATATCAACAGTTAGAGTTATATTTGCAGGCTTTGAAATTATCCCATGGCTTGGCGGTTTCATGTAGGTCAAAGTTTCATTAACAATTTTTTCAATTGAAGCATCAATTGCAGGAGAACCTGACGAAGAAACCATTTTAATTGAATTTACTGTGCCATTTGAAGCTATGTTGATGTCTAATTTAGCAAACTTGTTAACAGGAATATCATCAACAAGAAGTAAATCATTTTGAAGATTTAACTTGATATTTTTACCAATTAATTGAAGATATTTTGTATAATTTCCTTTTTTAACCAATCCTTCAGGAGCGTCCCAAGCAATTTTGGTGATTGTTGGGCTGTATGTTGGTTTAGAAGGAATTGGTTCTTGCAAATTAAAGTCTGCCATAGTTGTTTCTTTTGGAATAAGCTTCGCTTGTCCTGGAATTTTTCCTTGTTCTAGCGGATAATCTTCTTCAAATTCTTCAAAACTTGCAATTTCCTGATTTTCTTCAAAAACGTCAGATGTACCTTTAAAAGAAATCAAAATAAAACCACTAAGAACAAACAGCAATAGTATTGAAACCAAGATAAATCTTCTTGTTTTTGCATTTCCAATAGTTTTAATTTGCGGTAATTCAAGTTTTGGAATTTCGTTAAAAATATTTCCAAGTACGTCCTTTTTTGTTTGTTTTTCTATTGGAATATCAAACATTTGAACAGTTTTTGGCTCTTCATCTGACGCATTTTCCGGCTTTTGAATATCTATAAAAGCACTTTGGGTATCATCGCTTTGAGAAACAACAACATTATTCAAACCTTCTTCAAAACTTGTGTATGCAGTATTTTGACTAAAACCTACCGCAACATTTTCTGTATGAGTTTTAGTTTCGTGTTTTCTTATGATATCAGGATAAAAACGAATATTGTTTGCAAGTCTTTCAAACTCCATAACGTCAATAAATCTGCTTCTACAAGAATCGCAATTCATCAAATGTTGAATTAACTGCCTTTTATATACAGAAGACAAATCATTATCCATAAATTTCAAAAACAAACTCATGCAATCAACATGTTTTCCAATCAAGGTTTTTGTTGGAACAGATTGTCTTGTTAATAGAGCAAAACGATTTAAATCAAACAACAAGTCAAGTGTAGGATAGTAATATTTTGAATCATGTGAGCATTTTAAAACACTTTTTGCTTCAATAAAACCAATCATTTTTGCTTCTTTTATTTTTGAACCAATTTGAACAACAAAATAAAAATGAGGCATGATTTCCATATCGATATGGATTTTTGGAATTTTAATCGTTTTTTCTTTGTATAAGGTAATTACGTCTATTCGATAATTTCCATGATAAATATCAGAAATTTTAAACTCTTCAAATAAAAGCGGAATTTTATAAACACTTCTTTTGGTGTCAATTCTAACTTTTCTGGCATGCAAATAATTTATTGCGCAAGAAATGCCAAGCATGTCTATCATTCCTCTTTTTCTTACTTGAGGAGTACTCATCGTGCTGGCTAATAACTTGGCGCAATGGGCTTGTTCGTCTTCTATTTCAATAATATCGATACTTTGCATTGTTTATATAAAACCAATAACCTTATACTTATTAATTTGACACATACACGAATATTTTTCAAAAAAATTTTCTTGTTTTTAGTTATTTTGTTTCATTTTCTTAATAAAAATTTTTTTTATTCGGTTTTATTCCAATGTTTTTATAATATAATTCTGTATTATGAAGAAAGATTTTTTACTAGAGGTATTGGTTCAAGAGCTACCATATAAATTTATTCCAAGTGCCATAGCACAATTAGAAAGCTCTTTTAAAAAACTATTTGAAGAAAATGGACTCAAGTATGGCGAAATAAAAGTATACGCTACACCTCGTCGTCTTGCCGTTTTAGTTGATGATTTAGCATTATCCCAACAAACAGTTTCAAAAGACGTTAAAGGGCCTATTTTAAATATTGCAAAAACAGAATCAGGTGAGTTTTCTCCTGCTGCTATTGGTTTTGCAAAGAAAAATAATGTAGAATTATCTGATTTATATGAAAAAGATAACTATATTTGGGCGCGTATTGAAATTAAAGGTAATTCAACAGTTGATATTTTAAAACAAAATGTCGAAGGTTTAATTTTAAAACTTCAAGGCGCTCATTTTATGCGCTGGGGCTATAATAGTGAAAAATTTTCTCGTCCAATTGAAAATGTTGTAGCGCTTTTAGGTGATGAAATTGTTGATTTAAAAATCTTAGAAAAAACAGCAACAAATAAAACAATTGGTCATAGATATTCGCTTAATCGTGAATTAGTAATTGATGAACCTAAAAATTACATTGAAATTCTTAAAAAAGGTAATGTAATAGTT
>JAZUSV010000228.1:0-4069 GCA_045606885.1 Candidatus Gastranaerophilales bacterium
CTACCTTGGGTAGATGTTTGAATATATGAATCAACCCTATAAAATTTATCAAAAATTTTTGCAATTTTATCTTGTTCAATATAGTTTCCATAATTTTTAACACAAACGACATTATAATCACCCTTATTGCGTGTTTTAATATCAATTTTTTTAGAATTTATTGAATATTTTAAAGCATTATCAATGATATTTATTAAAACTTGCTGAATTTTATCGCTATCACACAAGCAATGAAGCTCGCTTTTTGTTGTGTCAAAGTTAAATTCAAAATCTGAATTAGAAATTTTAATCATGTTTATGCAATTTTTAACAACTAAATTTATGTCGTTTTTTGAAAAAATTATATTTTGAGAATTAGAATCTATACGAGCAACATTCAGTGCATTTTCAGTCAAATTAATTAATCTTTGAGATTGATTTAAAATTATTCCTAAAAATTCTTTCTTTTTATCATCACTCAATTTATCCCAAGAATTAAGCATAGTTTGAGAAAAACCTTTAATACTTGTCAAAGGTGTGCGAATTTCGTGTGATAGCGTGGATATAAATTCTTCTTTAATATTATTTTCCATAGTTTTATTATACCAAATTTAGAGAAATTTTAATTTTTTCAAAAATCTCATTCAATCTATCTTTATCATTCAAATACCAATATCCAATTAAAACTTCAAAAGATGTTGCAAGAGCGTGGATTTTTGGGTTTGATTTTTTGTTAATTGTGATTTTTAGGTTTCTACCTCTTTTTTGAATTTCAAGCTCTTGTTCAGATAATTCGTCCATAATTTTTTCCAAAATATCTGCTTGAGCTTGCGCATTAACAAATTTTGTAGACATTTTATGCATTAAATCTTGCTTTTGAGTTTTTGTGATAATTATTTCTCGAACAAAAAGCTCCCAAACGCAGTCACCAATATATGCATAATGTTTTAAATTGTAATTCATAACTTAATAATAACAAAAAATTATCAATTGTTAGGCAATTTTTTTAAACAAAAATACTTTATTAAGTTATAGGGGTTATTAGTTTAATTATGTCTAACGAAGTATCACAACAAAAATCTAGTTTTGGCTCAACCGTTGCAGGTTATGCGGCGTTTCCAGCTGTTATGTTAACAGCACAAGGTGCTAGTGCGGTTAAAAACTTCGGCGTTAAAGGCTTGAAATATTCTCAAAACCACAAAGGTTTTAATGATTTAAGCAAAGTTTTAGGAAATCAAACTGACGTTTTTTCACGTTCTCAAGCATTAGCTGAAGGATACGAAAGTTATAAAAATCTATCTAAATCAGCAGCAAAATTAAATAAAAAAATCGCAAAAATAAAAAAAAGATTACCTTTAAAAGAAAAGTTTTTAAATTTATTTAGAAAAGAAAAAATCACAGCAGATATTTTAATTGAGAAAAAAGGCTTAAACACAGCAGCAATTGAAGCATATACAAAATTAGGCAATGCAAATAGCGCAATTGGAAATATTACAAATAATGGTTTCGATAAAACCACAGCAGAAGCCCTAGAAAACGCTTTAGAGCTTGGCAATGTTAAAACTTCAATCACTTTAAAAGATAGATTTTTAAATTTATTTAGAAAAGAAGGCGACAAAATAACACAAGCAGGTGCTTCAACAATGGCAAGACGCCAAGCAAAAGCACAAAGCGAAAAAATATTCACAAGAATAGCTCAAGAAACAACTGAGTCTGGTGCAAAAAGCAGCTTAAAAGGTTTTGGAAAATACTTCAAGAAAAATTTAAAAGAAGAATTCGGTTTCAATGGAAACGGGATATTGAACTATGCAATGACTGCAATTCAATTCATCCCAAATATTACGCAAAAAGTAATTCCAGCATTTAAAGAACAAGGCTTTAAAGCCGGTATGAAAGAGGCAGGAAAAACTTTAGTTCAAGCAGGAGCTGACCTTGTTTCATATTCTTTAGGTGGTTCAATTGGTAGAACTATTGGTGCTGTAATTGGCGCAGTAATTTCTCCAGCTAAAGGGGTTGGAGCAAAAGTTGGCGCTTTCATAGGAGATATAATTGGCTCAATGATTGTTGGAACAACAACTTGTAAAGCGGTAGATAAAGCCTTAGGTGTTGAAGAAGAAGCTATGCCAAATACCCAAGAAATTGCACAAGATGTTCCATCTGAAGCGCAAATTGCAGAACAACCACAAGCAACAGTGCAACCTCAAATGCAACCTCAAGCGCAAACAACTGTTCAAACTAATCCAATTGTACAAGAAGATTTAACCTTAAAATATGCAAATATGCCAACAAAATCTCAAGTAAGACAAGCAGCCTATGCTCAAGCATTTAAAGGCAGAGGTGGAAACTTTAATTCATATTTTGCTTAGCTTATTGCAGAACCAAGTGCCTTGAGATTTTCATACGAAAGTCCGGCTTCTGAGAGCTCTTCTGCCGATAAACCGAATAAACTAATTGTATCCATCGCTAGTTTTAAATCTGTTTTTTTCTTGTTCTCGCTAAACATCTTAAAAACGTTGTTAACTGCTGTTTCTCTAGTCATGAAGTAAGGTGTTGCACTTCTTTTATTTAGAGTTCTTTTTTTACATTTTCCCATAACTTTTATTTTGCATAAATTTAATCTCTTTGTAAACAAGTTGTATATTATTGTAAAACTTTTTTTATTTTGTTGACAAAAATTTTTATTCAGGAGTTTTATAGTTTTGGAGATGATTATGATAAATAGTATTAATTTTTTAAATTTTAAACAACAAACTCAAACAACAAAACAAAACGCTAAAAATCCTTTTTTAAATTTTAATATTACTGCGCCAAAACTAGCACCTTTGGCGTTTGATACAATAAGCTTTACTTCAAACAACAAAGCAAGCTTAAATAAAAGTTTATACGATGCTTTTGACAACACTACAGCTTGTCAAAAAGTGCATGATGAAGCAATATTAGCTGAAAAAAACCTTAAAAAAACACTAACAAATGCACTAAAAGGTTTAACTTCAACAAAACAAAATCCAAACCCAAACTTGCCTGTTCAAGACATCATAACAAGAGTTAAAAGCCCTGTTTCAATCAAAGAAAAAGTTGCAGGTGCACTAGAACACGCAATTATTAAAGACCAATCTAAAATATTTAACCCAACAAATCCAGAAGATATCAAAAAAGTGATGACGGATATTGTCGGAGCAAGAATTATTCTTCAAAGACCCGAACACAAACAAACCGCAAAAATTATAGACGCTTTAATTAAAGAGGTTGAACAAGGAAATTTAAAAATTACAAAAATTGAAAGCTATGAACCTCAAAACCCAGATAATACCGATTTAAGATACTTCAACCCAAAAGACTTAAAACGCCTTCAAGCTGCAGCAAACAAAATGAGAAAACCACAAGATCCTGAAGTTGAACTAAAATCCGAACCAAGAAGAACAGGTTATATGGCACTTCATCTTGATGTAGATTTATCAAATAGAGACCTTCCAACAAGATATAGTGGCTACAGAGGCGAAATTCAAGTTTTAGGAGCAGACGTTGAAAAGTTAAAAGAAGTTGAAGATTTTTCATACAAATTACGTCACGACAAAACAATTCGAGGCGGACATATTGCCTATGAACCATTCATTCAATACTACAGCAAATTTTTAAACGACGAAAGATATCCAAATTTAAAAGAAGATATTATAACATACACCTCAAAAGCATATATTGTTCAAAGAAAAAAAGAACCTGTTTCAGGCAGAAAAGGTCCAAACAAATTTGCAACTCTTCCAACAATTGCACAATGCGATATGCAAGGAAAAATTCCGCCAGAACTAGACTTTAACAGACTGCTTGCAATTAAAAAAGCAAGTGACAACTTATATGAAGAACTAACAAAACCTATTGCTAGCGAATAATTGTTTTCTTGAATTTTTCCAATTTTTGTTACATCATTATTATGATGTAATAGATTTTGGAGAAACAAAATGACAAATTCTACAGTTGAAGTTGTAAAAAAATGCTGTTGTGGTCAATTCAAAGAATTTGCTTCTCAAGCAGTAGCTGATATTAAAGCTCGTGCTGGCAGAGATAAGTCGGAGGCCAAGCGGTCTTAGGAAGA
>JAZUSV010000229.1:0-4644 GCA_045606885.1 Candidatus Gastranaerophilales bacterium
GGTCATATCGGCAAAAAAATTGCTGCTTCATTAGCTTCCACAGGTACACCATCATTTTTTATGCACCCTGCTGAAGCAAGCCATGGTGATTTAGGCATGGTTACAGATAATGACTTAATTATCGCAATTTCAAACAGCGGAGAATCAAGAGAATTAATCGACATTTTAAACTATTCAAAACGTTTTGGAATAAGATTAATTTCCATTACAAAAAATCCGGACAGTTCTCTTGGAAAAGCAGGTGATATAGTTTTAAAACTTCCACTTTCAAAAGAGGCTTGTCCTTTAGGCTTAGCACCTACTTCATCAACTACTGCAACACTAGTATTAGGAGACATCTTAACAGTTGCAATGATTGAACGCAAAGGTTTTTCAAAAGCACAATTTAACCAAAGACACCCTGGTGGAAAACTTGGTTCAATTCTTCAAAAAGTTAAAGACATGATGCACACAGGCTCTGAAATGCCTATTTTAAAAACAAGCGCAACAATTAACGAAATAATACTAGAAATGACATCTAAAAGACTTGGTTGCGTAGGTTTTGTTGACGAAAATAACGATTTTTGTGGAATGTTTACAGATGGCGACTTAAGAAGATGCCTGAACGACAATTTAAAAAATGCCAAAGCTGTAGACATTATGACAAAAAATCCAATTACAGCCAACGGCGAAATGTTTGCTTCAGAGGCAATTAAGATTTTAAACGAAAAGAAAATTACTAATCTTTTTGTTGTGGAAAACAACAAAGCAATTGGTGTAATCCACATTCACGACCTATTAAAAGCAGGAATTGTTTAATTAATCAAACTTTTGATTTTTTTAATTTCATCCCTTAGCTGAATTGCACGCTCAAAATCAAGCAATTTTGCAGCTTTGTGCATATCTTTTTCTAATTGGTCAAGCAATTTTGGCAAATCTTTTGTTTGAACATTTAATTCAACCATCTGCTCTGCAACAACATCTTCGACACTACGATAACTTTGAACAAGGGATAATAAGTTGTTTTGAATAGACTTTTTAATTGTTTTTGGCGTTATATTATGCTCTTTGTTATATTCAACTTGAAGTGCACGACGACGCTTAGTTTCTTCAATTGCAATATTCATAGAATCAGTAATTTTATCAGCATACATAATTACTCTTCCGTTAACATTTCTAGCACTTCTTCCTATTGTTTGAATTAAAGAGGTTTCGCACCTTAAAAAACCTTCCTTATCGGCATCCATAATTGCAACAAGGGAAACTTCAGGAATATCCAAGCCTTCCCTTAAAAGATTTACGCCAACTAAAACATCAAATTCGCCCAATCTTAAATCTCTCAATATTTCAACACGCTCAAGAGATTTAACTTCGCTGTGCAAATATCGAACCCTTAAGCCTTGGTTTGACAAATAGGTTGATAATTCTTCTGCCATTTTTTTGGTCAAAGTTGTAACTAAAACTCTATCTTTTCTTTCAATGACTTTATTTATTTCAATAATTAGGTCTTGGACTTGACCAATTGTTGATTTAACTTCAATTTCAGGGTCCAACAATCCTGTTGGTCGAATAATTTGTTCAACAATTTGAGCAGACTCTTTTTTCTCAAAATCCGCTGGAGTTGCTGATATAAATATTTTTTGTCCAATTTTATCGTAAAATTCATCAAAAGTTAAAGGACGATTGTCTCGAGCACAAGGTAATCTAAACCCATAATCAACTAAAACATCTTTTCTTGCTCTGTCTCCAAAAAACATACCTTTTAATTGAGGTATTGTAACGTGAGATTCATCAATTACAACTAAAAAATCATCCCCAAAATAATCTAACAAAGTTGCAGGCGGAGTGCCTGGTAAACGTCTTTCAATAATTCTTGAATAATTTTCGATACCAGAGCAATAACCCATTTCTTTAATCATTTCAATGTCGTAATTCACTCTTTGGGAAAGTCTTTGAGCTTCAACAATTTTATTTTCATTTTTAAGCTCAACCAAACGATTGTTAAGCTCTTCCTTAATCAAATCAAGGGTTTCATCCACTTCTTCATCATAAGAAAGATAATGAACTGCAGGATATATTACTATTTCAGACGGTTTTTCTAAAATTTCGCCACTAACAGCGTCAATTCGTGTAATTGATTCAATTTCATCTCCAAAAAACGAAATTCTATTAATTACTTTTTCGTAACTTGGCATAATTTCAACAACATCGCCACGAGCTCTAAAAGTTGAACGCTTTAATTCAACATCATTTCTTTCATAACGAACGCCAACCAAATAAGTTAGCAAATCTTTTCTTGTAATTTCTTGTCCGACAACAAGTGTAACTGTTCCTTTGAAATAATTTTCAGGTAAACCCAAACCATATATACAAGATACAGATGCAACAACTATTACATCATTTCTTTCATACAAACTTCTTGTTGTATTATGGCGAAGCCTATCGATTTCATCGTTAATTGTAGCAGATTTTTCAATAAAAGTGTCTGTTCGAGGAATATAGGCTTCTGGTTGGTAATAATCATAATAAGAAATAAAGTATTCTACAGCATTATTTGGAAATAACTCTTTAAATTCATTATAAAGTTGAGCTGCGAGAGTTTTATTATGAGCAATTACAAGAGTTGGTTTTTGAACACGCTCAATCACATTTGCAACTGTAAAAGTTTTACCAGAACCTGTCACCCCAAGCAAAGTCTGAGACGAAACACCACTATTTAACCCTTCAACAAGCGAGTTTATTGCCTTTGGTTGATCACCAGAAGGTGACATATTTGAATTGATTTTAAATTTATTATATTTCACAATATAATTTTAACCCAAATCAATAGCTTTTTGCATTGTTTTTTGGATTAATTCGTCAAAAATTTCTTCAATATTTGAATTCAATATAACTTTATTACCAACTTCAGTACAACCACCTGGGGTTGTCACATTTTTGATTAATTGTTCTATATTAAAATCATTTTCAAAAATCATTTTTGCACTTCCAAGGGCAGTTTGGGTTGATAATAAAAGAGCCTCATTTTTATCAAGTCCAAGTTTTGTTGCAGAATTAGCCAACAATTCAATAAATTTAAAATAAAATGCAGGACCAGAACCAGACAGAGCAGTGATTATGTCAATTTTATCCTCAGTAGTTTTAATCACTTTCCCGCAATTTGACATGAAATTAAATACAAAATCTAATTCATCATTTGAAATATTGTTGTGCGCACAAATAGCACTCATTCCTTCATTGACAAGTGCTGGCGTATTTGGCATAACACGAATAACACGAGAATTTTCTAGCATACCTTCAATTTTTTTGATATTTACTCCAGCTAAAATCGAAACTATTAATTGGTTTTTATAATATTCGCCAATTTGTGCTAAAACATCAGCGACAATAAAAGGCTTAACCGCCAACAATACAACATCGACATTCAATAATAATTCTCTGATAGAATAAGCCTCTTTAAACCCATACTCTTTACAAAGAGCACCAGATGCTTCCATATTGATGTCGTAAACAAAAATGTTTTCGCAAGACATAAATTTATTTTTAGCAACGCCACCTAAAATTGCGCTCGCCATTTTTCCACATCCAACAACACCCAATTTAATATCGTTAACATTTAAACCCATAACCTTGACACCTTATTTTGTCTAATATAGTATAGTAAATACCGACATTGAAACAATGTCAAAAACTTATAAAAACTTAATCACAAGGAGAAAATAAAATGCGTCGTACTTTAGAAGGTACTAAAAGAAAAAGACAAAACGTAAGCGGTTTCAGAGCTAGAATGGCAACTAAAAACGGCAGACGTGTAATTAACGCAAGACGTGCTAAAGGACGTCACCAAGTAGCAATCACAGCTAAAAACCGTGCTTAGAAAAGAAAACAGACTTAAAAAAAAGCGTGCATTCGCAGCAACATACAATAATAACAATGTTGTTTCAGATAACTCAATCATAGCGTATGCAGGAAAAGAAAAATTAGACAAATACTGGACCAGCAGGGTAGGTTTTGTTGTTTCTAAAAAAATTCACAAAAGGGCTACAAAAAGAAATCGAATAAAAAGATTAATCAGAGAAAATATAAGATTAATGATAAAAAACAAAGAATTAAATACTTTAGACAATTATCAAAGCTTAATCTTTATGGCAAAACAAAGTGTATTAAACAAAAATTTTGAAGAAATACGTAACACAATTTTAATATTGATGGATAAATTAGCAAATAAAAATATTTAGAAATATTATATAAAGTACAATGGATACACTCGTAAAAAATCTGCTCGAAACGCAAACAAAAGAAAAAATTCAAAAGCCAAATTGTCAAACAAGAAGTGGCAGAAGCTTACTTGCGTTTTATCTTCAAACAAAATTTAAACAGATAATCAATTACGACAAAAAATCAGAAAAGCAGTTAATCGTTGATTATAAAAAAGATTTTCTTGAAAATTTTACAAGCAGATTAATTGATAGACCTAACGACAAAATTTTAATCGCACTAAGCGGTGAATCTGCTAGTGGCAAATCAACTATTTGTAAGCAAATTACAAAATGCATAAAAGAATTAAACTTGCCGGTTACAATATTAACCGCAGATAATTATTTTAACGACATTTCAGAATTAATTAAAATACATGGTAATTTTGATTTATTAAGAGACGCAGGC
>JAZUSV010000230.1:0-5626 GCA_045606885.1 Candidatus Gastranaerophilales bacterium
ATATAGTTACATCAACATAACGTGGATTAATTTCGATTAATCTTGCTCTTCTTTTGCAACGCTCTGCCGCCAAAAGCGTGCTTCCGCTTCCGCCAAAACAATCTAGTACAATATCGTTTTTAGATGATGCATCTAGTAAAACATCATGCAGCATTGCGATTGGTTTTACCGTTGGATGCAAATTCAATAATTCCACATCAGCACCAGATGTAGCTCGAATGCCTGAATAATCCCAAACATTAGTTCTATATCTTCCATTTTTGCCAAGCTGGATATGGTTTTGATGTTTTTCTTTACCGTTTTTTAAAATTGCAATTAGTTCGTGTTGAGAACGATAAAAAGCACCCATTCCACCAACTTTTTTATTCCAAACAGCCAAATTTATTAGTTCGTTATATTGCTTCAAACCCTCGGTTAAGAGAGTGTTTATCCCTTTCCAATCCATAAATAAATAATGAAGAGAGCCTTTTTGCGAAAATTTGATTAAATTTTCCATAAATTTTGCAATAAATTGAGCAAATTCAGCATTCGTCATCTCGCCTGAAGCCATTTTGAATTCTTCATGCTTAATCTTACCCAAACCACATACATGGCCATTTATTTTGCAATTATATAGCGGATCACAAAGAATAATTTGCGCTAATTCATTTTGCATTAACTCTTGATAACTTTGTTCATCTAATGAATTTCCGCAAAAAATAAAATGGTCTCCAAGCCGCCATAAATCTTGCTCTTTGACGACTTTTGGGATATTTGCTTCAAGCCAAGTTGCACTTTCTTTTTCTGAATTATGAACTTGTTTTTCATTTAAATCAGTTTCAATAAAAATTTGATCGTATTCAATTGTATCGAAGCCAAAATCTTCAAATTTAAAGTCGAAATCCAGCAATTTTGTAAGCTCTTTGTTTAAAATTTCAAAATCCCAAACGCTATCTTGCGCTATTCGATTGTCCATAATCCTAATAGCATCAGCTTCTTTTTCAGTAAGATTATCTAGAGTAATTGCAGGTATTTTTTCTAATTTAAGCTCTTGTGCTGCTAGTAATCTTAATTCACCAGCTATTATTTCACCATCTTCCTTTATAATAACCGGTGCAGTGTAGCCAACTTTTTGGATAGCTTGCTTAATTTTTGCAAGTTGCTTTTTGCTGTGCTTTTGGCTTTTCTTCTTGGATGATTTTAAACTTTTGACATCAACCATACTTAAATTGCCTAGCTTCAGCTTGCCATTGGCGGCTTCAATGTAGTGTCTTAAAATTTGAGAATCCGGAACTTTGTTTAATTGATTTTTCTGCATTTTTTCTTTGTCTTTCTAGCGGCATTTTCCCCGCATATAAATATAAAGAAGCGTCAGCACAGTAGGTCGATAGTCTAAAACCCAGTAATATCAAGAAAATTAAAAACGCAAAAAAAATTTATTAGTCGCTTTTTATTAATGCCGGCCGATATTTCAACAAAAACAGGTAAAATCATGAGAAAAAGAACGCACGAACAAGAGTGCATTTTTTGCAAAAGTTCAGAGTACACAAAAATCTCCAACAGCAAAAGAAAACAATTTTATTGTAAAAAATGTAAAAAATATTTTACTGTAGGCTCAACTCGTAGAAAAAATTCTTTTAAAAAATCAATGTTATTTAATATGCTAAATAATCTTTTTTATTCCGGATTATTTACATCAGACAATATGAAAAGTTTTCTTTCTAGCATAAAAAGCAAAGATGCCGAAAGGTTTAGCGATGCAAAAATTAAATTTCAAGCACCAGAAAGACAGGAAAATCCGGACGAAGATACTCACATTAAAGTTAATGGAAAAATAAGAAATTCTATTATTATCACAGAATCAAAAGAAGGATACGTTGTAACTAAAGGTCTTGATGTAAGACAAGTAATACATTTTGAAGATTACACAATACACATTGCAAGCGACGGACCTATGAAAGGCGACTTTCATTCAAAAGAAGATTTTTATGAAAATAGGTTTTATTCTAAAAATTTAGCCAGAAAATACAATTTCAAGTCCAAATATACAACAAGATAATCCTGTTTATCTTCTACATCTTTTCAATATACCAAACTGAATTTGAAAAATTATTAAAATTCCATCGTAAATCAAAATAAAAATCTGATTCAATATAATCACGACAATCAAGCATATATAGTCTTTTACTTGCTTCGGTTTTTTGATAATTTTCAAGAGCAATCTGAATTTCATCTTTAAATCTTTTTCCAAATTCTAAATAATCAATTTTTAAAATTTCTTTAGTCTGTTTGTTTTTTAAAATCATTTTTTCGCCTGAGTTATTATCAAAATCAAATCAATCGCAATTGTATTAATCACTCTTGTAGCTTTATATATCAAGGTTTCAAAACGATTTCGTATCATTCAAACACAATTAATTTCAAAAACAAAAGCGCGTTTATGCTAAAATAAGGATGTTTTTAAAGATGCAAGAGGTAAATTATGAAAGTATTATTGTTCAACGGCTCACCACATAAAGAAGGTTGCACATTTACTGCACTAAATGAAATTGCAAACACTTTAAAAGAAGAAGGAATAGATTCAGAAATTTTCCACGTTGGAAATGAAGCTATAAAATCTTGCATGGCGTGTCGAGCTTGCGCTAATCTTGGCAAATGCGTTGTTGATGATAGAGTGAATGAGTTTGTTGAAATTATGAAAACTTGTGATGGGTTAATTATTGGTTCACCCGTTCATTATGCCTCATCATCAGGCGCAACTGTTGCATTTTTAGATAGAGTATTTTTTAGTGCATTTATGTCAGGACGCGGTGAAATTTTTGAACATAAACCAGGTTCAGCTATTGCAAGCGCAAGACGAGCAGGCACAACTGCAACGTTAGATCAATTAAACAAATATTTTACAATAACCCAAATGCCAATTATTTCAGGTAGATATTGGAATATGGTGCACGGTTCTTGTCCAGATGAGGTTAAACAAGATTTTGAAGGTATGCAAAATATGCGAATTTTAGCTCGAAACATGGCTTGGCATTTAAAATGCAAGGAAGCCGCTAAAAATGCAGGGGTTGAAATGCCTAAAAAAGAAGAGGTTGTCTTTACTAATTTTATAAGGTAGATAAAACTTACTCATCTATACTTTCAGGATAATTTATAAAAAATGCATTGACTTGATCAGCATCACGACGTAAGTTTTTAACAACAGGAGCTAGATTGTAAAGCTCTTCATATTCTCTTTGCGAGGAGCAAAAATAATCAATCACAACAGCAGTGTTATAAATATTTTCAGCATATTTTTCTAATTTCTTAAAATCTTTTCTTTTAATGATAAATCTTTCTTCCATATGACCTCCTTGGTGGTGATATTAGTCACTTGGAAGTGTGTGGTAGTCAAGATGCAAAATAAAGCAACTAAACCTCAACCGTTTTAAATAACTCCAAAGCTTCTTCAAGATTAGAAACAATATTTTTTGCTAAAACATCAGGTTCGGGTAAATTATCTAAATCAGCTAAACTTTCATCTTTAATCCAAGTTATATCAAGATTTGTTTTATCTCGTTTAATTATTTCATCATAAGCAAATTTTTTCCAACGACCATTAGGATTTTCTTCGCTCCAGGTTTCTTGGCGTTTTGAAATATTATCAGCGCAATAACATTTAATAAAATCTTTCAAATGTTCATCATTTAACGAATTAGTAACAAGTGATAAATTTATATTTGTTCTAAAGTCATAAACCCAAACATCATTTGTTCTGTGCCCATCTTCCAATGGTGAAAATTTATCAAAGAATAAAACATTCGCCTTAACTCCTTGAGCATAAAATATGCCTGTTGGAAGCCTTAAAATTGTGTGTAAATTAAATTGTTTTAATAATCTTTGGCGAACTTTTTCACCTGCCCCACCTTCAAATAAAACATTATCCGGAATTACAACCGCAGCTCGTCCTGAAGTTTTTAAAACAGTCATAATATGCTGTAAAAAGTTTATTTGCTTGTTTGATGTAGTGGCGATAAAATCCTCTCTTTGATAATTTTCTTTTTCAGAAACTATTATTCCATCTTCGCCCATAATTTTAGTCGCAGATTTTTTACCAAACGGAGGATTTGTTAAAATCATATCATAGCGAACATTCCCAGCACTCATCAATGAATCACCGCATTTTATAGGACATTCATTTCCGCCAATTCCATGTAAATATAAGTTCATTGCACATAAACTAACAACTAATGGTGCAATGTCAATACCAAAAATCTTTTCTTCCCTTAATGCTTTAATTTGTTTTTTATCATTTACTTGTTTTTTCATGTAATCATAAGCAGATAATAAAAATCCGCCAGTTCCGCACGCAGGGTCAAAAATTGTCATCTCTGGCGTTGGTTTCATAACTTCAACAATCGCATTAATCAATGGCCTTGGAGTAAAGTATTGTCCAGCTCCCCCTTTTGCTTCATTAGCATTTTTTTGAAGCAACCCTTCATAAATTGCGCCTTTAACATCGATGTCTAGCCCAATCCAAGTTTCGCCATCAATCAATGAAAACAATCTTTTTAATTTTGCTGGTTCTGTGATTTTATTTTGTGCTTTAGTGTAAATTGCACCAATCATTCCGCCTTGCTTAGATAATTCTGCTAATGCCTTTGAATATTGCTCTTCTAAATCACTTCCATCTAATTTAATTAAACTTGCCCATTGAAATTCTGATGGAATTAAAGAAGGTTGATTTAAATTATCACAACATTCTTGATCCATTTTTAAGAATAATAAATATGTAATTTGAGCAACATAATCAGTATACGCAACCCCCGCATCTTTTAGGATTGTTGCATAGTTCCAAACTTTTGTTATTAAATTAGATTCGTTCATTTATTTTCCTTTGTAAATATCGATTGCCAATTTGTATGTTTTATTAATAAGTTCTTTTAGCTCGTTAAATCTTTTCTTTAACTCTTCTGAATTAAGAATTAAGTCTTTAACTTTGTTTTCATCACTTGTAAAAAATGTTAATACCTGAACTTGATTTAAAAATTGCATATTTAACCAACTCCAATCGCCAGCTTCTATTTTATTTCTTATTATTCTTAGTTCCTCTGAATTATTTGCCTCTGCACAAGCCGTATTGATTGCATACGGATATGCTCGTGCGATAAATTCGTTTCTTAACTTATTAAAATTTTTATAATTATTAGTGTAAATAAGCAACTCTTCAATATATTTTTTTAAATATGTATAACTTTTAATAATTGCTTCTCTTAGTTCTTTGTTTTTAATTAAACCAATTTCGCCAGCATTTTGCGTGTATATTGTAGTGTAATCTTGAGTAATTTGATAATTAAATACTAAAAATTTTCCTTCTCCTATTTCTGAATAAGCGTCATCAAATTCTTTTTGATATACATCTAATAAAACTTTTAATTCTTCAACTATAGATAAAGCCGTTGCTTTTTCATAAATCTTTAATTCATTATTTTTTAATTTGTTTGCAAAGTGTCCACCGATTAATGCACCAAAAAAACCCGAAAGCAGGGATAAAACTACCGGATTAAGTAAAAATTGATTATAAATTGCTGACAATATCTTCATTACCTGTTTCTTTCTTTCGAATTTAGCTATTCGTTTTTTATCTCTAAAAATCTTTCAATTTTTT
>JAZUSV010000231.1:0-5634 GCA_045606885.1 Candidatus Gastranaerophilales bacterium
ATAAACTTCGTCCATATATTCATTGTGTCTATCTGCAATTGGAACAAGAGCCACTTGATGAGGAGCAAGCCATGCTGGGAAAGCTCCGGCATAGTGCTCAATTAAAATGCCGTGGAATCTTTCCATTGAACCAAAGATAACTCTGTGCAACATTACAGGAGTTTTTAATTGACCGTCTTTATCTTGATATTTTATTTCAAATCTTTCAGGAAGGTTGAAATCTAGCTGAATTGTTGCACATTGCCAAGTTCTTCCAAGAGCGTCTTTAACTTTGAAATCAATTTTAGGACCGTAGAATGCTCCGTCTCCTTCATTGATTTCGTATTTCATTCCACGTTTATCCATAGCTTCTTTTAAGCCAGCTTCTGCTAGTTCCCAATTTTCAAGTTTACCAACATAGCTTTCAGGACGAGTTGAAAGTTCAACTTCGAAGCCCATGTTAAAGATTTTCATTGTATCAGCTACAAAATCAATGATTTCGTTGATTTCATCAACTAATTGTTCAGGCGTACAGAAAATGTGAGCATCATCTTGAGTGAAACCTTGTACACGTGTTAAACCAGATAATGCACCTGATTTTTCACGACGATATACTGTTCCTAATTCACCCATTCTTAAAGGTAAATCACGATAAGAATGTCTTTGAGATTGGTAAATTAAAATATGGAAAGGACAATTCATTGGTTTTACAATGTATTGTTCGTCTGCTTCATCTGTTTTTTGAATGAAGAACATATTTTCTTTATAGTGGTCAATATGACCTGATAATTCCCAAAGTTTTGATTTTGCTAATTGCGGTGTTTGAACGATAACATAACCACGTTTTCTGTGTTCACTCCTCCAATAATTTTCAATTTCTTCTCTAACTGTGTATAAATTTGGATGCCATAAAACTAAACCGCCACCGATTTCATCTCTTACAGAGAACAAATCAAGTTGGGTTCCTAGTTTTCTATGGTCTCTTCTTTTTGCTTCTTCTAATTGATGAATGTAAGCGTCCAATTCTTCTTGGGTTAAAAATGCTGTAGCATAAATTCTTTGAAGCATTTTGTTGTTTTCGTTACCTCTCCAATAAGCGCCTGCTACGCTCATTAGCTTAAACGCTTTAATTTCTTTAGTTGATTCAATGTGAGGTCCAGAGCAAAGGTCGTTAAATAAAACATTTCCATCTTTATCTTTTGTTAAATAAAGTGTTGGATTGTCGTTTTTGTGTTCTTCAAGCAATTCTGCTTTATAAATTTCGCCTTGAGCCTTAAATTCTGCAATTTGAGCTTCAACATCAGGTATAACATATTTTTCAAACGTCAAATTACCAGCGATTAATTTTTTCATCGTTTTTTCGATTTCTTTTAAATTTTCATCGCTTAACGTTACGCCCTCAATATCAAAATCGTAATAAAAGCCATTTTCAATAGCTGGACCAATTGCTAATTTTGCTTGTGGGTAAAGTTTTTGAACAGCTTGCGCCATAATGTGCGAACAAGAGTGGCGAAGTGTGTGTAATTTTTCCATTTCTTCCATAGTTTCCTCAATGTTTATTGTAATAATCATATTTTAACACGAACGAATATCATGTAAAATGCCTCGATTGTTACAAGGCATTGTTGTTATATTAAATTCATTTCTTGTAGTTTTTTGAATGCCTGATATTCGTCAAAAACCCTAAATGTCATTAAAAATGGTATCGAATTAGCCATTTTAATTGTAAATTCGTATGATAAATTGTTTTTATTAAATTTTTCACCTTTGTTTTGCATTGCTTTTAAGAATTTTTGAATAATGGTTATTGTGTTTTGGGTGGCTTTATTTCTATTTTCTTCACTCATAACATCTTTACCGTATTCACTTGTATATGTGCTGTAATAGTAAATATTTGTAAGGGCATACAATATGCCATCCCATTGTAAGCCGTTAACTTTGCTTTTTTCTAAATCGATTATGTTTATAGATTTATTTTCGCTATCAATTAAAAAGTTGTTTGAATTTAAGTAGTCAAATTCATATCCTAAACTGTTTGCTGTTTTTAACGTGTCAATTAAATTATCGTAGGCTTCTTGCGGTAAATTTGCTAATTGCTCAATTGTTTTTGCATAATGCTCTTTTCTTAAAATATGTTCAAATGGAACTTCCTGTGCTTTTAGAGTGCCAAAATCGTCAAAAACAAGAGTTTCGCTAGGCTTGTTTCCAAGAGGAATTCCATTTTGCTTTTTTAATACTTCTATTATAGTTGACATAATGTTCCCTGTGTCAACTTCAATATATCCAATTGGTTGACCTATGTTTATTTTTAAATCTTTATCTTGTGCATCTGTGAATTTTGCAGTTTTCCAATTGGCGTTTTTAATTGAATTTTTTGCATAATTTGCAATTCTTAAAACAAATTCGTCATTTTCCGGAATTTCGTATGCACTATGAGTAAAACCTTCTCCAAGTTTTAAATTTTCATTGGTTAAAATTTCGTCTAATTTTTCATATTTAAAATTATTTTCCCTTGTCCAAGTTAAAAAAGAATTTTCTTCTTTTCCTTTAAAGCTTATTTCTTTGCTTTTGGTAAAGGTATCTTGTTTTGAAATTGGATTTTGAGTTTTTTTGATATTAGTTTGCGGTAGTGTTTTAATTCCACTAAAACTAATTGGCATTATTGAAAGCATATTTTTCCTTTTTTTGCTTTCTAAAAACAACTGAAGTTTAAAAAATGCCTAAAATGTTAAAAATTGTTTATTTTTTATATTTTTCCCAACGCTCATTAAAATCTTTTACCATCAAAATGGCTTCGTCTTCCGTGTATTTATAATTTGAAAGGCTAATTAATATTCTTCCTTTTGATTCTTCAAAAAGTTTTTGTTTGATTTTGTATGGATAAGTTTCACTTCCTTGCATTAAACCTTGATGAATTTGTTCAATAACACAATCGATATAATTTTGTGCATATTGAGGGATTTTAGGATGTCTTTTGATATATTCAACCAATGGCATATTTTCCCTGTATCTGTTTCCGCTAGCACTTGTTAGAAGAAAGTTGTTAATTGAATTTAAACCGCCTAAAGAAGCTGGAGTTATGTGCTCAATTGTTCCTGTGGAAGCAATAAATAACCTTCTTGTGATTTCAGTTTGCGAACGGTTTGAATATTTAACAACGAACGCACTTTTGGAGCTTTCTGATGTTGGCAAAAACAATGCTTTGTTTTTGATATCAGATATTATTTCTTTTTCGTTTTCTTTTGGAGATATTCCTTCTAGTGAATTTAGGAATAATTTGCGCTTGAAAAAATCTCTTTCATTGTCTTGAATGATGATTTGTCTACATTTTGTTGTTTTAGCTCTTATTTCAAGAGCAGTTTTTGCACTTAATTTGTGCGTCAAAATGTCGACTTCATCTAAAACTTCAAGCTCTTCAAGTTTTAGTTTTGTGTGGCAATTTGTTCTTATCATTTGAAGGCAGTTTTGCAAATTATCATCAGGATTAAGATTGACAAAATCTTTAATAATCGCATAAATTGCCTTTTCTGTTGGCAAAAAGTGTTCTTGATATTTTGATAAAAGCTCCACGCAATCGAGTGCTGTGACACATTTTTCTAGTCTTTTTTCAAAATCTTTAATTGCACTAGATGAAATAATTTCAATGCCTCTATAAGGACAAATTATTTTTTTAAGTCTGCGCAAAGGTTTTCCTGCTGAAGTTGAGCCTTCGTAGGGAATATCGTAGTAATATTTCAAATAATCTTGTGGGGATAATCTTTTTTTGTTTGGCATAATGCCTTCAAAATCGCTATTCTATTAGCATGATAGCAGATTTAAAAGGTGTTTTCAAGATTGTTTGACTAAATATCGCCTTTGATTACTTTTTCAATTGTTTCAAGATTTTCAAGTTTCAAGCTTCCATAATATGGCAAACAAAGAACTTTGTGTTTTAAATTGTTAACAACAGATAAATCAGCAAGTTTTACTGCTAAATCATTTTTATAACATTCGTAGTCTGTGCAAGCTGGATAAAAATATTTTCTTGTTAAAATATTCAACGCTTTAAAATTTTCATATAGTTCGTTTCTTGAAATTGGATAATCATTTTCAATTACAATTGGATAATATTGATATGAATTTGTTGTTCCAACAGGCATTTTTGGTATTCTTATGCCTTTAATTTTTGACAATTTTTCATCATAAAAGGCTTTAACTTGTGCTCTTTTTTGTTGTTCTGTTTTGTATAGTTTTAAATTTTCCAAACCAACTGCAGCTTGAATTTCATTCAATTTGCCGTTAATTCCAACTTCTTCAACAAGCTCTTCGGATTGAATGCCGAAGTTTCTCAAATTGTATATTTTTCTGACTAAATTTGGGTCGTTAAAAGTTAAGCACCCGCCTTCAATTGTATTGTATAATTTTGTTGCATGGAAAGAAAACATTGTTATATCGCCAAATGTTCCAATTCCTCTGCCGTTAATTTCAGTTGAAAAAGCATGTGCTGCGTCGTAAATTACTTTTAAATTATGTTTTTTAGCAATAGCTTCAATGCGTTCAACTTCACAAGGGAATCCATACACATGAACTGCAAGAATTGCTGAAGTATTTGGCGTGATTAGGCTTTCGATTTTATTAACGTCGATTGTCATTGTGTTTGGTTCAATGTCGCAAAATACCGGTTTAAGACCATTCCAAGTAATGCAATGCGGAGTAGCTGCAAAAGTAAAAGGAGTTGTAATTACCTCGCTTCCATAAGGCAAATCTAGCGCTTTTATTGCAACCAGAAGTGCAATTGTCCCGTTGTTAAACAAAGAAACATGTGGAACCTTTAAAACATCTTTTAATTTTGTTTCAAGTTCGTTGTGTTTTGAGCCCATATTAGTAAGCCATTTTGAATTCCAAATTTCTTCCAAATGGTCAGATAAATTGTTTAAATCTGGTAAAATCGGTTGTGTTACAAATATTTTCTCTGAAACTTCTTGCATTCTTTTAATCCTATTTTTAATTTTATACTTGCAGTAATGCGAAAATTAAAACGCTTAAGTTTATATTATCACAGATAATTTGTATTCTACTATTTGTTGAAGAATTATGTATAAAGATTTAATTACTCTTGTAAATTTTCAATATAACCGCATTTGGCGCCGTTTGCATCCCAATATACATTTTCTTTTACCATTCTTGCAGGGTTTCCAGCGAATATGCAGTTTGTTTTTGTAAATTTTTTGCCAGAAAAAACTGTATTACATCCCAATATTGACCAATCTGGAATGATAGAATTTTTTAAAATTACAGAATTCATTCCAATCCAAGAATTGTTTCCAATTTTTATACCTTTAACTTTGTTAATTAGTTTTTTAGTGCTTAAATCAAAAATTGGGTGTGCGTCGGTGTTATATATTTTAATACCGTGCGATAACATACAAGAGTCTCCAATTTCGCAAAAAACATTTGAATTGTATGTCATATATTCAACTTCTTCTAGGCTTGTATTTTTTCCGATGATAAATTTTGTATTGCTTGCTTTGCCATGGTTTGGAAAATTAAAACCTATTCTTATGCTCAGTTTCTTGCCAATGGCAACATTTTCATTGATTGTAATTTCATTATTATCGCCAAAAATGACAACATGAATGTGATTATTCTTGAGGGGGGAAGTCGGATCGTAGCCAT
>JAZUSV010000232.1:0-5774 GCA_045606885.1 Candidatus Gastranaerophilales bacterium
AAGGCATAAGCCACCAACTGTCTTTGGTACTAGTATTATCCTATCTAATCAATAATTATTGTCAAGAAATTCTTAATAAAAGTTAATATTTTTAAAATTATTGGCAATTATTTTTTTTAGGCTAGTTTCTTAATCCAGCTATTAATATTTGGTAAACAAATGTTAATAAAAATGTGATGTTAGCTTTAAAAGATATTTAAAGCATGATAGAATACATGTCCCGGTTGAGAAAGTCTATGCAAAATTTAAAACAAAAAGTATTAAAAGACGTACATTTAAGACAATATTCAGATTTAATCAGTAAAATTGCCAAAGTAGAGTACAGATCTATGGGAACTCAATATTTAATCGAGTTTGATGAGTTGATAAATATTGGTTTTCAAACAATCAATGTGTTGTGTGAACAGGAAAATTTTGGAACGTATAACGAAAGCTATCTTTCAACTGCAATAAAATGGGCAATTAGAAATGAGCTTAGAAATCGTTATCGTTGGTACGGTGTTCGTCAAAACAAAGAAATCACAGAAGATGAACATAATGAGTTAAGAGAGGCAATTTATAAATCAATTTTGTCTACTGATGAAATGTATGATTCTGAACGTACTTTTGAAATTAAGGACATTAGAAAAAATCCAGAAGAAAATTGTGAATTTTCAATGTTGGCAAATTCGCTAAAAACTGCAGTGATGAGCTTGCCTCGAAGAGAACGTGAATTAATTGAGTCAAAATTTTATAGCGAGAAAAAACTCCATGAACTTTCCGACGAATTTTCGATTTCTCCAAGTAGAATTTCAAGAATTATTAAATCAGGTTTAGATAAAATAAAAGAAGAATTAATTAAAAGTGATGTTATTTAAACATCGCCTTTTTGTTTGCAAATTTATGTATTTAGGATTTTTATATTTATAAAATATGATTAGTCCTATTAAGAATTATAATTTTGCTACCAATCATTCGCCAAGTTTTAAATCTTGTGCGAAAAGTTTTTCATTTTCAAAATATCAAAATCAAGGCTACGATGTATTTACAAGAATATTGCAAAGTGACTGTGGTAATGAAACTGTTGCATATAAAAAAATAAATACCGATGATAATTCAACAGTTGAGTTAAAAATTAGCCAATTAAACAAAAATGATATTATTTTTTCAAGAACAGAATTTATTGGAAACACTGTAATTTCAAGAATAAAAAATTCAAATAAAACTATAATTATTGAAAAAGAATTTGATGAAAAGAATGGTGTTTATTTGCTTTTACATCAGTTTGAAATTTATGAAGATAAAAAAGGTGCACCTTTTAAAATAATACATTCAAAAAGAAATGATAAATATAGTGATTTTATTGAAATAACTGAATATGAGTTAAAAAATTATGATGAAAATTTAGATGTTATTCAAGCAATTAAAGATGGTTCAATTACGGGTGGAAAAAAACTTTCAAGTGTCTCTTGTGTTCAAAATTCTTGCATTGCGTTAGATGAATTTTGCGAAAATGATACAACAGTAAAAAGATTTTATTCAAAAGAATTTGACAAAAATGGTGAAATTAAAAAAATTATTTACTCATATAAAATTGATGACTTTTTTGGGAATAATATTTTAAATATTGATAGAACTTTTGAAAAAAATTCTGATGGAACAACGACTACAACTGTCCAAGATAGAAAATATATTACAAGTTTTGATGATGAAAAAAGAATTATAACAATTACAAATCAAAATGGTTCTCAAATTGAAATTGACGTTGCAAAATCTTATTCAAAAATAAACGTTTCAAAATTGTATAAATTTTTCAAAACTTTGCCAGCTGATTTGTTGATACAGCTAAACAATTGCGATTTAAGAGAAATTCATATTTTCAACAGTCCTTTGGATTCTGCTGTTGCGCCTTGTGCGAATGGTTTTGGTTTTAAAATGATATTGGGTGAATTAAGCGAAGAAATTTTTGCTCATGAAATCGGACATGTTGTTGATTATTCAAATTTTGAAAAATTATTAGAAAATGACGATATTAAAAATATCTACAATGCGGAATGGGAAATTTTTAAAGAAAATAATCCAGATGTAATTGAAAAAGAGATAAAATATTTTTCTCACCTTAGTCCTGCAAGAAGTTTGTATGTGCCAAACAGGACCCATTTTAACGACGGTGGGTTAAGAGAAGTTGTGGCAGAAGTAAATATGCTTACAAAGTGCTATGATTTATCTTCTTTAACTTCAAATCGAGCTAAAATTCTTGTTCGATATTTTCCAAATACAATTGCTATGATAGCTAAAGAGCTTGAAACTAGTACAATGATATAATTTTATCTATTGAATTTTTTGCAAGATTATATATTTCATCAAGTTGCGTTTTTTCAAATGGCAAACCTTCTGCGGTTGTTTGAAATTCAATTATTTTACCAGAAGCAGTTAAAACAACATTTGAATCAACTTGGGCGTTAGAGTCTTCTTGATAGCATAAATCAACCATAACCTCGTTATTTACAATACCTGCGCTAATTGCTCCTATTGGTTCGATAATTGGGTTTTGCTCAATTAAACCTTGTTTTAAAAGTTTTTCTACCATGTCTTTAATTGCAACATAAGCACCACAAATTGAAGCGGTTCTTGTTCCGCCGTCAGCTTGAATAACGTCTGCATCAATTATAAAAGTTTTACCTTTAATTTTTTCTAAATCTAAACAAGCTCTTAAAGAGCGCCCGATTAATCTTTGTATTTCTTGTGTTCTTCCTGAAACTTTGTTTCTTTCTCTTTGACAACGTGTTTCTGTACTTGAGGGCAATAGTGAGTATTCAGCAGAAAGCCAACCTTCAGGGGAATCTTTTTCCATCCATTTTGGAATAGTGTCTTCAAAATTTGCACAAACCAAAACTTTTGTTTCTCCAAATTCAACTAAAACTGAACCTAGGGCGTGTTTTGTAAAATTATGTGTAAATTTGATTGGTCTTAAATCTTCGTTTTTTCTGTTATCTATTCTCATATTTCCCTCGCTTTTTAATTTATCTTAGCACAATATACAATTTTGGATTAGATTTTTTTCGGATTAATTTCGCTATGAAAAAAATTATATTGGATATGTAAATCCTCAACTCTTCTGATTGCTATTGCCCTCCCTTTTTTCATGGGAGGTTTTTTTAAAAAGTTGTTATTTTGTTGAATAATGTGGCGTTTTGTAGAATGGAATATAAATTCAATGGACTGCCACGGTGATAAATCACCTCGCAGTGACGTTGAGTTCGCACTTCGCACACCTATGCCCTCGCCTTCGTTCGCTAAGTGCAGTCGTACTAAGCTCACTCGGTAAATGGGGTACGGACTACGTGCTTCTCGCCTGCTCGCAGTGCTCTCGCACCGGCTCCGCACGCAGCCGAGTTCGCACTTCGCACACCTATGCCCGCGCCTTCGTTCGCCAAGTGCAGTCGCACTAAGCTCACTTGGCTTGGGTGCAAAAAAAATCCGCAAAAAGCGGATTAATGCTATAAATCTGCATATGGAGGAAGGAGTGGAAAAGAGAACAACTTGTACATGTTTAATTCCACATATAAAAAGTATATAACAAGTATATACAAATTTTATTAATTTTCTAATATTTTCATAGCCTCGTTAATGCAGCATAATGAATAAGCACGAGCTAATGGCGTTGAAAACTCATCAAATTCTTTAAATAATTGCCTTTTTTTCTTGTGCACAGAAGAAATACACCCTTGCTGTCCTTCGTTGTATTGGTCGTAGATATAAAAATGTGGCACATTTGATACCTCTTCAAAAAATGACCCTTGCATGTCACAAGTTAGATTTGCATAGTCTGCGATTGTTAAATTACTACTTGGGTCTTTCAAATTTGTTAATTCTGCCAAATCGTCTAAAATTGAGCGCTCATGTGTCTTTTCGCTATGATATGGAAATTCTTCTAAAAATATATCACACATGTTGTTTAAACTTGTGCCACTGCAACAATAATCAAGCAATAGTATAAAATCTTCTTTTTTTGAAAAAAGGCCTCTTTTTCTTGCATAATCTAGTGAATGTCTTATATTTGTATGTCTTGAGGCAATGGTAGGATAGTGCTTTCTTAATATGTATAAATTATTGGTGTCTAGCTTTTTAAGTCCAGAAATTGGCATAAAAACAACTCTGCTACCTAATGAGCTCATTAGCTCCGTTATTGGTGCTGGGCTTGTTCCTATTGATAAAATTGTGTAATTATTTTTATAATCGTTGTCATATTTTTCTTTAAGCTTAATTGCCGCTCTTGCGATTTGTTCAGGGCGTGAGGATGCTGTGGAATTTTTTTCCACGTATTTATATGCTTTTATTATTGCACTTGGATGATGTTTTTTTATTTCTTTATACTCTTCTAAGCTTAATTTGCCTTTTTTGTTTAAAAATTTTGTAAAAAATTCATCTTCTCTTTGTCTTTGCAAATCAATACTACAAGGTTTTTCAAGGCTTGGCAATGTAGCATTTTTATAGTTTTTATTATTTTCTTTTTTGCTTAATTTGAGGCCTGTAAAACTTGTTTGAATATAATAGTTGTTTATATTTTGAATTTTCATATTCATATAAAACACCTAAAAAATAATTTGTGATTATTAATTTGTTGACCTTATGCTTTAAAGAGAATAAACTAGTATTAAGTATTACAGAATATCAAGGAGCATAAGATGGTTAAAATGTATTACGCAGCTGATTGCGATTTAAATAGATTAAACGGTAAAACTGTGGCAATTATGGGTTATGGTTCTCAAGGTCATGCTCATGCACTAAACTTAAAAGAGTCTGGTGTAAATGTTGTTGTTGGTTTGTATGAAGGTTCTAAATCTAAAGAAAAAGCTGAAGCGCAAGGCTTGAAGGTTTTAAACGTTGACGAAGCTGCTAAAATTGCTGATTTAATTATGATTTTACTTCCTGATGAAGTACAAGCCAAAGTTTACAATGAGTCAATTAAACCATATTTAAGTGCTGGCAAAACCCTTGCTTTTGCTCATGGTTTTAATATTCATTATAACCTAATTGAAGCTCCAGCTGATGTTGATGTTATTATGATTGCACCAAAAGGACCTGGACACACTGTTAGAAGCGAATATGTTGAAGGTAAAGGTGTTCCTTGTTTAATTGCAATTGCTCAAGATGCCTCCGGAAATGCTTTAGCTAATGGTTTAGCTTATGCTGCAGGTATTGGCGGAGCTCGTGCTGGCGTTATTGAAACAACTTTCAAAATTGAAACCGAAACAGACTTGTTTGGAGAACAAGCAGTTTTATGTGGTGGGGTTTGTGCGCTAATGCAAGCTGGTTTCGAAACTTTAACAGAGGCAGGTTATGCTCCTGAAAATGCTTATTTTGAATGTATTCACGAAATGAAATTAATTGTTGATTTGATTTATCAAGGCGGTTTTGAAGCAATGAGAAAATCAATTTCAAATACTGCTGAATATGGCGATTATATGACAGGAAAACGTATAATCACTGAAGAAACTAAAAAAGAAATGAAAAAAGTTTTAGAAGAAATTCAAGATGGTACATTTGCTAAAAATTGGATTAACGAATGTAATACAAATCAAATTAACTTTAAAACAACAAGAAAACTAAAAGCTTCACATCCTCTTGAAGCTGTTGGAAAAGAATTGCGCAAAATGTATTCTTGGAATGAGGAAAAGTAAGAAAAAATGCTTGAAGAAAATACATTATCAATAGAAGAAATAAATGCGTGGCTTGAAGAATACCGTGCAACAAATGACGATAAAACTAAGAAAAAATTAAAAGAACTAGTT
>JAZUSV010000233.1:0-2204 GCA_045606885.1 Candidatus Gastranaerophilales bacterium
AGAAATTGTTTGCTAGTTGGTGCAGGAATTGGAATTGCTCCAATGCTATTTTTGAAAAAAGAATTAGATGAAAAAGGTATTCAAAATTATCTTATATCAGGTTTCAAGGAAGAAAGCGAAGTAATTTCAGGAAGCGATGAAAACGTTATCGGTGGAAGCGTTTTGGATAATCTTGAAGAAATAATAAAAGAAAAAAATATCAATTTAATATATTCTTGCGGACCAACAATTGTTCTTAAAAAAATTGCACAATTAGCTCAAGATTTAAAAATTAAAAGCTATGTTGCAATGGAGAAAGTTATGGCTTGCTCAATTGGTGTTTGCAGGGGTTGCGTAATTCGCTTGTACAAAAATAATCAAGTTGTTTATGGTTCTGTTTGTCAAGATGGACCTGTGTTTGAAGGAAGCGAGGTTGTATGGGAGTAGAAAAATTAAAAACAACGTTAACTAACCCTAAAACAGGAAATTCTTTAACACTAAAAACCCCGCTAATTGGCGCAAGTGGAACTTATGGTTATGTTGATGAATATTGTGATTTTGTCGATTTAAAATATTTTGGTGCAATTTCAACAAAAGGAATAACTTTAGAAAAAAGACCAGGAAACTCAGGAGATAGAATTTTTGAAGTTCAAAATGGGATGATTAATCGTATTGGGCTTGAAAATGTTGGAATACAATCGTTTTTGCTTGATAAACTTCCTAAATTGCAACAAAAAAAGATAGATTTTATGCTCAATATCGCAGGCTCATCTACAGAAGATTATGAAAGATTGGCTGCTATAGCAAATGAATATGACATCAAAGCGCTTGAAGTGAATGTTTCTTGTCCTAATGTTAAACAAGGATGTTTGGAATTTGGTTTAAATCCAAATGCTTTGTTTGAATTGACTAAAAAAATAAGAAATTGTTACGACGGTTTTTTAATTGTTAAATTATCTCCAAATACTCAAGACATAAAACCTCTTGCAACCGCAGTAGAACAAGCTGGAGCAGATTGTATTAGCGCAATAAATACTCTAAGAGGCTTAGGGGTAAAAGTTGATTTGATAAACAATAAATTCGTTAAAAAATCAGTACAAGGCGGATTATCAGGAACTTGTATCAAACCCGTTGCGCTATATATGATTAATCAAATTAAGCAAGTGGTTAAAATTCCTGTTATTGCAATGGGCGGAATTTCTTGTTTGTCTGATTTAATTGAATTTATGGCAGTTGGTGCTGACGCTTTTCAAATTGGAACACAAAATTTCATTACACCTTCAATATGTTCTGATTTAGCAATAGAATTAAAAGAATACATAGAAAAAAATGGTTTTAAAGATTTTGATGATTTAAAAGGAGCAATATTAAATGGCTAATGTTGATGTAAAAGAGCTTTTATTGAAGGCGCAAGGTTTATTATCTGGACATTTTTGTTTGACATCAGGACTTCATTCTGACACATATTTTCAATGTGCAAAATTATATCAATATCCAGACATTGTTGAAACATTAGCGAAAGAATTAGCAAAAAAGCTTGAAAATGTAGAATTTGACACAATTGTTGCTCCTGCAATTGGTGCCGTAATTTTTGGATATGAAGTAGCCAAACAGTCTAAAAAAAGAAATCTTTTTGTTGAGCGAAAAGATGGAGTTATGGCACTGAGACGTGGTTATCAACTTAAAAAAGGCGAAAGAGTTGTAATCATTGAAGATGTTATAACAACCGCAAGAACTATTTTTGAAACAATGGACGCAATAAAAGAATTTGACTGCGAGGTTGTTGGAGTTGGCTGTATTGTGGATAGAACACAAGGAAAAATGGATGATAAATTTAAAATTTATTCATTATTGCAATCATCTCCTGTTACATACGAACCAGACAATTGCCCACTGTGTAAAGCTGGAGTTGAATTGGTTAAACCAGGAAGCAGGGTGGGTAAATAATGAAGCATCTTATAAATATCGAAGATTTAACAATTGAAGAAATAAATCAAATTTATACAAGAGCATCTGAATTTGAAAAAGGATTTAGAAAAGCAAACCATCTTAATGGACATGTTGTAAACATGTTTTTTGAAAATTCAACAAGAACAAAAATGTCATTTGAAATGGCAATTAATAAGTTAAACGCAAACAAATATGATTTTTGTGCAGATACTTCTTCACTAAATAAAGGCGAAGACTTGTATGATACAATTAATAATTTGTCTGCAATTGGGATG
>JAZUSV010000234.1:0-1925 GCA_045606885.1 Candidatus Gastranaerophilales bacterium
GATACAATTACCTCAACGAGCAACTCATCATGCTGCTGGATATGATTTTGAAGCGGCAGAAGATATTGTTATTCCAAGTATTTGGAAAGCTGGATTAAAACAAGGGATAACAGCTCTTTCAGAGGTATTGAAAAATGAAGAAACAACAGTCGACGAGAAAAAATTAAAACCAGTTCTTGTTGGGGTAGGAAGCGTTACTGTTGAACCAAAGAGTCCTTCAATGTCAGAAATTTCATCTCCCTCATTTTCGTTCAAGGTGATTTTGTATTCAGTGTCAGTCCAAATAGCGACAAACGAAGGGGTTGAGTTTAACTTTAAGATTAGGTCAGTTGCAACAAAGTTTAAATCTGTTGCGCTTGCGTCATATCTATAATAGTTAAAGCAATCAAGTGTTTCGTTTGGAATTTCTGAGTAAAAATGTGTTTCAATTGTTGTGTAGTCAAAACCAGCACTTATGAAGTTTGATAATGCTGTTTTGTCGAAATACCAAGTAGATTCAGAAATTGAATATTTTGACATTGTTTCAGCATCAAGAGTGAGCCTTGCGATGAAACCATTTAATGTGTAATGTGTTTTTGTGAAATTTGTTTCAGTTGGAAATGTGAGTTCAGTTAAAATTTTGTAGTTTGTTGTTGTGTTTGTGAACTCATTTTCGATTGTTCCACCATTTGGGTCAAATGAAAGATTAAACGAAGTTGAAACAATCAAATAGTTTGCATTTTTGTTTTTAACGGAACAAGTGAAGTTTGATGCATTAGGGAAAACTTCAAACATTGTTTCGTCGCCAACACGTGCAGTTAAAATTGCTTGGTTGTCAACGTTGTATGGAATTGTGATAGCAATTTTCTCAGCATCTTCCAAAACGAATGATGTATCGAATATTGCGTTTCTTTGAGAGTTTACGTTTCCACCAACAAGTTCATAATTGTAAAGATATTCACTTGAATAAGAAAGTGTGTTGATAAAACGCATTGTTTGTGGAGTTTCAAGGAAAAGAGAGTAATTTTTGTTTTTAACTGATGCATTGAACTTCACATTTGAAATTGTGATTGTTGAACTGTTTGTTCCTAAAATGTTAACAAGGTTTTGATTTGAACTTGAAGTTAATTCAAGGTCGGTCAAGTTTATGATTGATTCATTTTTTGATGGGGTGATGTTCATTGAAAATTCTGAAAGGTTGATTGAACCAGAGAGTTCAACTTTGTCATAGATAATAGAAACATTTTCTGTTAATTCAGCACCATCAAAAATAATAATGATTGTTTCGTCTGTTTTTGTTTCAGTGTCAATTGAAATCAAATCAATTGCATCAGAAACCGAAGCACAATCTGTTGAAATTGTGTATGGAACTAATGAACTTTGAGTTTGTCCAACAACTTCATAAACATCAACATTTTTTGTGATTGTGTATTTGTAAATTTTTCTAACATATCTAGCAACAAGTTCAGTGCTTGCGTCATAAGTTTCAGTTCCGTCAACCAAAGTTTCATCATTATACCAACCAGTGAAGATATGTCCAGCGTAGGTTGGTTCAGGAAGGCTAACGGTTTGACCAGCTGTTATGTCAGCACTTGTTGGGTCACAAGTTCCACCTGATGCATTGAATGTTATTGTTATTGTTTCACCTTCTGCAAATGCGCTTCTTGCCATATTTGGAATGTTGAAACTAAAACACATCAAAAGCGCAAATAATAAACTGATAAATAAATTTCTTTTTTTCATAAACACTCTCTCAAAATTAATATATTAATATATATTAATAGTATATTTTTTTTAATAAATTGTAAACAAAAATTAGTCAAAATATACAAATTAAAAAGCACTTTATTCAAGTGCTTTTAATGCTTTGTTTATTTTTGAAATGATTAGCTCTTTGCTGAACCCTGCATTTTTGTAGACATCTGAACCAGAGCCTGAATATTGAT
>JAZUSV010000235.1:0-8317 GCA_045606885.1 Candidatus Gastranaerophilales bacterium
TATGGCAAATTTACAAGAATTATTCCACTAGAAAACGAAATTAACCCAGACGAAGCTAAAAGCGAATTTAAAAACGGAGTTTTACACATTGAACTTCCTAAAATTTACGAAGATAAAAAAGAAGACATAAAAAAATTAAAAATAGATTAAACCTGTGAATTTCACAGGTTTTTTATTGTTTAATTGAATTTCTTGCCAATTTTTTCAAATTAATCAGCTCTTCAAAATCCTTTATTGAACAATTTTTTGAATATCTAATTGGATTTATGTCTATTCCGCCACGTCTTGTATACAAAGCGCAAACAAAAAGTTCATCATCCTTATTTAAAATATCTGATAATCTTTTATAAATCATCTCAACACATTCTTCATGGAAATGATATTCTTTTCTAAAAGAGCATAAATACTGTATTAAAGTATTTTCTAAAATATGTTTTTTAGATTTATAGTATATGAAAACATCGCCAAAATCTGGCTGATGAGTAACTCTGCAATTAGAGCGAAGCGAGTTAAATTTAAGAAAATATTGTTTGTTTTCGCAATTATCGAACTGTAAAAGCTCTGGAGCTTCGCTAAATTTTTCAATTTTTATATCATTTTCATCAACAAAATTTAAAATACTTTCAAATCTGACAAAAATATCAACTTTTTGAGTATTTTCATCTAAAAACTCAACTTCAACATCAGTCTTTAGAGCATTTGACAAATCTTTTTGGATTTTTTCTTTGCATAAAGCAAGGCATTGCTCAATGTTTTTACCTATTTGAGTCATATTGAAAGAATTTAAATATAATTTTAATGATTTTGACTCAACCAAAAACTCACTATTGCAAGAATATTTTAATTTTATTACTCGATTAACAGGCAAATTATTTTCACACAACACAGAAAATTCATAACCATGCCAGACATCGCACCCTAAAAAAAGAAGATTATCTTCGCTTATTTCATATTGTTTTCGATTTTCTATCCTTGGAATTGCAACCAATAAACTTGGGTCATATAATTCGCTGCCCAATGATTTTTTTCCAAGATGAGTTGATGCTATTGAATTTGTAATATCTTGCATAGTTTTTCCTAAAATCATTTTACATTGAATATTTAAATAAAACAAAAGACCTAAAAAGGTCCTTTGTTCTTAATATTCTCGCATTTATATTTGGTAAATATACAAAACAGCTAAAATTTATTTTTTGCGTTTTAGGGTTATTTTATATATGAAATTAAAGACTCTTTTAAAAATGCGTCAGTTGCAATTTTGTTTAGAGCACGCTTTTCAATTTGTCTAATACATTCTTTTGTAACACCCCAAGTTTGTCCAATTTCTTCCAATGTTTTCTTTTGTGTGTTTTCTAAACCAAAACGAAGAGTGATTACATTTTTTTCTTTGTCTTTTAAATTTTGCAAAGCTCTTTTAATGTCTTTTTTTAATTCAATATCAATTACTTCTTTTTCAACATTTTGTTTTTCGTCTTCAATAATTTCGGCTAAAGTTAATTCTTTGTTTTCACACAAACTTGCACCTTGCTCAATTGACAACGCTCTTGTAAAACAATTTAAAAAAGTATCAATTTTTTCTTCTGACAAATTCATTTTTTTAGCAACATCTTTTTTAGAAACTTCCCTATGTTTTTGTTGCTCCATTTCTTGTTTAGTTTTATTGTATCTAGACATTGTTTCTTGAATATAAACAGGGATATTGAAAGCATAAGATTGCTCAGAAATTGCTTTAAACATTGCTTGTTTAACCCACCAAGTTGCATAAGTTGAAAACTTATATCCTAAAGATACGTCAAACTTTTCAATCGCAGTAACAATGCCAAAAATTCCTTCTTGAATTAAATCACTGTCAGGTAATGAACTTTTTTGAATTGATTTAGCCGCAATTTTTTTAATTAAAGCCATATTATTTTCAATGACTTTATTTCTTGCCCAAATGTCCCCCTTTTGAGCTCTTAAAATTAATTCTGCTTCAGATTCAAAAACTTCGGTTTCAATTTTTCTCAAATTTTTCATATTTAAAGCCCCTTTGCAACACAATTTAAAATAAATAACACTCAAGTATGCTTGTAAATTTAATGGGATGATATACATCTGATATATTTAATATATCACCCACCAACATGTATTTCAAGAGGTTTATTAAGATATATTAAGCTAAGTTGTAATTTTTGAATGCCTTGTTTACATTTCTTAACCGTGCGTTTTGCCTAATTTTATTGACTTTTAGGATTTTAATTAAGAAATGTTACATATTTATTATGTATTTAGCAATTTTATACAACAGATATACTTTATATATATGAGAGAAGTAAATAAACTAAAACACGAGAGATCAAGAATCTATTTTCCCCCTTTCAGAAGCTGAAAGGGCTTTTTATTGCTTAATCAATCAAGCCTTTTAATTCTGCGTCCATCGTTTTTTTATGATTTTCTATATCCTCGCACGCCTTATCATTCAGCCCCATTTTGTCATACAAAAAGGCTCTTTGTGCATATCCCATAGAATCATTTGGATTTTCTTCTATGGCTTTTGTATAATATTCCAACGCTATATTATTATCGCCAAAAGCTTCGCTTATTTCCCCTCTAAAAAGATAATATTCTTCATCCTTCTTCATTGTTGAGATATATTTATCTAAAATTTGTAATGCTATTTCGTGATCTTTGTTAGATATATGCGCTTTAATTAATTCACAAACATAATTCATGTTTTCGGGACATTTTTTTAACAAAAAATTATATTCTTTAATTGCAGAATCATAATCATCTAAAATAGTATAAAGCTTTGCTCTTCTTTCAAATGCATAAGAATTTTTTTTGTTGTATACATCTTTATTTTGATTATTTGAAGTTTGTCGAATAAAGTTGTTACACAATTCCATTTCTTTTGCAGCATAAGCTTTAATAGTAGCAAAGTCTGGTGCAACAAGAGCCTTCATAGTGTCATAATTATTATTTTTTAAATAATTTTCGTAATCTTCCCTACTGTCAAAATAATTTAAAAGTTTATTGGTATTTTTTTCAAAAAGTGCAAGACCAATACCAAAAACTAATATAAAAATTACTCCGTAATATATGAAAAAATTATCAAGCAAATGAATAATAAAATCGTACATAATTCTATCCTTTTAAACTTAATTAAGTGATTTTTTTAAATTTTTTCATTTTTTAAAATTAAAATGATATTTCGCCACCATTTTCTTGAGCTTGTTCAAAAGTTTCAAGTTCAGCTTTTTTACAACCATCTTTTTCAAAAATTGAAACCATGTTTTTGCCATTATGTTTTGAATAATAAAGAGCTGTGTCGGCTGCGTTAATCAATTCTTTTGCTTCTTGCCCATCTGTTGTATATTGAGCAACACCAATTGAAATTGTTGGTGATAATGTTTGAGTTTCATTGATTTTAACTTCAATTTGAGCAACATTTTTTCTTATACGCTCTGCAATTATGCAAGCATCTTTTTTATCTGTTTCAGGTAAAATTACAACAAATTCTTCACCACCATAACGAGCAGGAATATCTATTTTTCTAACTGTTTCTTGTAAAACTGCTGCAAGACGTTTTAAAATTAAATCGCCTGTTAAGTGTCCGTATGTATCATTGATTTTTTTGAAATTATCAATATCCATCATAATCAAAGACATATTTCTCTTATATCTTGCGCAACGGCGTATTTCGTTTTCTAACAATGTATAGAAATGACGATAAATATATAATTTTGTCATACCGTCTTTTGTTGCAAGTTCGTACAACTTAGCATTGTCGATTGCAATAGCCGCTTGGTTAGCTAAAGAGGTAATAAATTCTAAATCTTTTTGGTTAAATAATTTATCGTGCTTTTTATTTGTAATGTTAATTACGCCAATTACTTCACCTTTTGCAATTAAAGGCACGCAAAGTAAAGATTTAGTGTTTGATAAAACTTCTTTTACAATAAAACGAGGGTCAGCAGAACCAAGATTTGTAATAATTGGTTTTCTTTCTAAAAATACTGTTCCTGCGATACCTTCCCCAACGGCAATTTTTGCACATTGAACAGCGCCATTGTTGATTGCTTCTTCAAGTTTTTTATCTTGCAAGCCCGAAACAATACGAACCTGAAGAGCGTTAATTGAATAATCATAAAGCATCAAAGAGCCTTTTTCAGCGTCAAGCGTGATTAGGGCTTTTTGAATAATTACTTGTAAAAGTCTTTTTAAATCATCTATGAAGTTAACTGCTTGAGAAATATTATACAGAATTGAAATATTATGCAGTGACTTTTGAAGCTGAATTATTTCTTCATCTTTTCTGATTTTTCTATGATATTTAGCAACAATGGGCTCCATATAATCAAAAATTTTGTTTAAATCAGCCAAATTTTCTTCTGTAATTTTTGAATTTTCGTTTTCTTTTATAAAGCAAAAACAAATCGGTACAAAATTGTTGAAAAACACTCTTACATGGCTTGGTTCTAGCGAAGCGATATTATTTTTTTCTAAGTAACTTTGAAAAGCGTGGCTATCTTCGCTATTTTTCATATCAATAACTTTTGCTTTATTAACAGCAGCCCAAAATGCTTCGTTACTTTCGTCACTTTCAACAAACTCATTGTTTCTTAGGCTGTTTTCAACACCCAAACATTTATATCTTTGTCCTTCTAAAAGATAAAAAGTAATCTCATCGGAGTTAATTTTTTTTGATACATAATTTTTGGTTTTTTCCAAAAGCTCGTATACGTCATCTGTTTGATTAGCAATTGTGCTAACTTCAAACATCATGTTAAGATACTTTATATTGTTTTCTAAGGACATTTCTTGTTCTGACATAACAAAATAATTATAGTTCTTAAACAATCAAAAATCACCGAATAAGCTTTTAAATACTACTTTTGGAGGAAATATGAGCGAAATATGCGAAAATTGGTCAACTTGGCTTAAAAAAACAAGATTTTCTTACATGAACGAAGCCCAAGTTCAACAAACTCTAAATTGGCTAATTGCAATTCGTGACCAAGTTTTATTTTTGGCTGATATTAAACAAGGGCAAAAAGTTGCAGATTTTGGTTGTGGTTCTGGTTTATTAGGTTTTGGCGTTTTAGAAAAATTTAAAGATAGTGTTGAATTAATTTTTTCCGATAAATTTCAAGATTGTTTAGATGAGTGTTCAAAAATATTGAATGAAACAAATAGTGCGCATAATGCCAAATTTTTACTGAGCGATGTTGCTGATATTAAATTAGGGTCTAATTATTTAGATAGAGCAATGACTCGCTCTGTTTTAGTCCACGTTAAAGAAAAACAACCTGTTTTTAATGAATTTTATAGAATTTTAAAACCTCAAGGAATGTATTGTGCTTTTGAACCGATAATATCAGAAAACACGAGATATTATGAACTTTTGCTACCAGACCAAGTAAGCGATTATTTTGATTTTAAACGTGCAGAAAAAGAATTTATGGAAAATCCTGATGACCCATTGGTTAATTTCAGTGCAAAAAGTTTAGATGAAAACTTAACAAACGCTGGTTTTAGCGAAGTTACGGTTAATGTTCAAGTTGTAGCTTCAAAATATATTCCAACAAAAGAGGCAATTTTAAGCTGGTTTATAGCTCCGCCTGCACCTGATCAAAAATCAATGAAAGAGCGTTTTTTAAATTATTTTGAAGAGAAAAAAGTTGACAACTTTATTAAAGAAGTGCAAGATGCTCTTTCAAATAAAGAAATAAAAGTCAGCTCAAACACAGCCTTAATTAAAGCAATTAAATAATTATAAATCTTTTCCAAAAATATTGTCGAATTTAATAAAGCTTTTTTCACTCATTTTTGTTTCTTCTTGTTTTTGACCAAGAATTCTTGTGATGTCAGCTTTTAATTTTCCTAAATCGTCATATTTTTTAAGTTCGCCACCAATTGCAACTGAAACATCGCCTGTTTCTTCAGATACAACTATACAAGCACAATCAGAATAAGCCTCGGATACACCAATTGCAGCCCTATGACGAGTTCCATATCTCCAAGAAAGTTTAGGGTCTTCAGTTAAGGGCAACAAAACTCCAGCAGAAATGATTTTATTATCTCTAATTACAACAGCACCGTCATGAAGAGGAGTTTTTGGGAAGAAAATTGTTAATAATAATTCTTGAGAAATATCTGCGTTTAGTTTAACTCCAACATCAGATTGCGCTAGAGAAGTCACATCTTTTTGCAAAACTATAAGACCGCCTGTTTTTGATTTTGATAGATATTTTATTGTTTCAATTAACTCTTTTGCGGTGTCTGTTTGTTTAGTGCTAAATGTTTCAGAAGAATTCATAAATAATTTTTCAAAAAGATTTCCTTGACCGATATAGCCCAAAAAACGTCTCAATTCAGGTTGGAAAATAACTATTAAAGCGAAGGAAATAATTGAAACCAAAGTTTTTAAAAACACACCAAAAATGTTTAAATTAATTCTGATTAAAAGTTCTGAAATACCCCAAATTACAACCAGAGCCAAAGAACCTCTTACCAAATTTTCGCTATGCGTTCCTTGAATAAATCTTTTGTATAGATAATAAAGCACAAAAGCCAAAACTAATATTTCAAAAATATTAATACCGAGAGCAACTTTATTCATTTCTTTGAAAAAATGTTGAATTTGTGTAAGTAAATAAATATCAAAATTTGCGAAATTCATAAAACACCCTCTATTCTTTTCTCTATATTACATCATTTTGCACAAGTTGTTCAAGAGTTTGCCTTTTAACTATTATTTTTGCTTGATTGTTATCAATTAAAACCATAGCAGGTTTCAATACTCGATTATAATTCGAGCTCATTGAATAGCAGTAAGCCCCTGTATCATAAACACATAAAATATCTCCAGAAGTTGGAGAATTTAGCTCGATATCTTTTATTAAAATATCTCCTGATTCGCAAAATTTACCTGCAACTGTAACCACTTCTGGCTTATTTTGTTCTTTTTTATTGGCAATTTCTGCGAAATATTTTGCTTGATACATTGATGGACGTGGGTTATCTGCCATACCGCCATCAATTGCAATATATTTTCTTACTCCTTCAATTGTTTTTTCACTTCCAACTGTATACAGGCTAACACCTGCGCTACAAACTAAAGAGCGACCTGGTTCAATATAAAGAATTGGTTTTTCAAGATTTAAACGTTCACAATTAGAATTAATCGAATTAATAATAACCTCAGCAATTTCATAAACACTTGGTGGGTTATCTTCTTTGGTATAGGTAATTCCTAAACCACCACCAAGATTAACTTCGTTTAAAACAATTCCAAATTTATCTTTAATTCTTTTTATTTCTTCTAAAATAATTTTTGCCTCATCGTCATACACCTTTGTTTCAAAAATTTGAGAACCAATATGAGCGTGCAAACCAACTAATTTTAAATTCTTATACTCGTTTAAAACCAACTCGATTGCACTATCCACTGTAGATAAATCAAAACCAAATTTTGAATCTAGCTGCCCTGTTTGGATATATTCGTGTGTATGACATTCAATTCCAGGGGTAATTCTTAAATGGATTTTTTGAATTTTATTTTGATTTTTTGCAACTTGATTTAAAATTTTAAGCTCATAAAAATTATCTACACTTATATGGTCAATATTATTTTTAAGCGCAAATTCTAACTCCTCAATTGATTTATTGTTACCGTTAAACGAAACTTTATCGAGCTTAATTCCTGCGTTTAAAAGAGTATAAATTTCACCCATTGAAACAACATCAAATCCAAAATCATTTTCGTCTAAAATTTTCGCTATAGCTCCTGTCATTAGGGCTTTTGAGGCAAACAACATTTTTGTTTTAGGATATTTTGCAAATGCTTTTTTGTAATCAGTTGCCATTTGAACTAAAGTTGCTTTATCCATAACATACAAAGGTGTTTTAAATTCATTTGCAAGCTCAACAAGGTCAACTCCTGAAATTTCAAGATTTCCTTTTTGGTTGATTTTCGTGCTTAATGGTTTAATGCTTTGATTTGCGAATTTCATATTATCCATTGGTAGATGCTACTTTCTTCTTGATAATTTTCCTAAATGATTATACCATAAACTATATCAGTTTATTGAGGAAAAAAATGGAAAACAAAGTTTTAAGTTATAAAAATGTGATTGTTTTTATATTAATTGTATTAGCTATTATCATATCAATATATTCACTTGATATTTTAATGATGTTATTTGGTTCATTCGTAATAACTTGCGCAATTAGCCCTCTTGTTAACAAATTAGAGAAAAAAATTCCTCGTGTTTGGGCTGTTACATTGCTTTTATTTTTGTTAATTTTAGCGACTTCGTTGATTGTAATACCTTTG
>JAZUSV010000236.1:0-6629 GCA_045606885.1 Candidatus Gastranaerophilales bacterium
TATTTTTACATCTTGCGCTAAAATAAATTCTATTTTATCGCCTTCATATAGCCCTGTTTTTGTTGTGTAAAATTGTTTAGGATAAAGTTTAATTTTATCCAATTGGAATACAACTTCTTTAACATCAGACTTGCCACCATTCAAATTTAAAACCAAATTATCAGCAAAAAGTTTTTTATTTTCTTTTTTAATTTTTAAATTTTTATCTAGTGTATTTTCGGCCAAAAAATCCTTGATTTCAATTTGCTTTTCTTTTGTTATTTTTAAATTTTTATCTAAAGTTGAATTAACAAATTCATCTTCAATTAAAGATGCTTTAACTTTTTGAATTTTCAAGCTTTTATCCAAAGTCGAATTAGCAAATTCGTCCTCAATTGCACTTGCAAAAGCAGAGTTTGCAAACAAAATATTCAAAGAAAGAAATGCACCAATAATTCTTTTCATTTTATAGATAGTTCACTTTTCTTTTTGAATTATTTTTCACTTTAATTTCAAGTTTTGCTCTATTTTCTTTTGTTGTTAACAAAAAGTTTTGATATACAAGATTATCTTTGTATTCATTTTGAACTAAATATTGAGGATATTTTATATAAATATATTCATAAATTTCAGACATTCTTCGTGTAGTCAAAGGATGAGACAAATGCCAATCAAATCTATACTGTGGCGCTAAAGCATTGAGTGCAACGATTGACGCAACAGGGTTATATCCCGCTTTTACCAAATAATCAACCGCTCTTTTATCTGCTTTATACTCATATTTTTTAGGACACATAGTTGTTGCAAGATATGAAAAATATCCCTTAAAAACTCCTTGTCTATAATCTACACCATGTGAAATTTCGTGGGCAATTATAGCCGCAAGTTCGTCTTCTTTGGTCAAAGACTCAATCAAGCTATTTGTTACAACTATTTTGTTATCTGTATAATACGTCCATGCATTCGCTCTTTTATCTGTTTTAACACTAAAAGTTATTTTGTGAGGAATTCTATTTGCGTTTAATAAAGTATAGCCAACTTTGTTAACCAAAACTCTTTGTTCTTTTGTTGGTAAAAGATGAATTGTAAGTGCATTTGCTTTGCTTGCAAAAATCAACAAAATAAGAGCTATAACTATCTTTTTCATATAAACATCCTCGCTAACTACATTTTTAGAATAAAAGATATAAAAAATAAAAACAATAATATTTTAATTTTTATGTATAATAAAAATATGGAACAAGAACTTTCAAGAATTGATTATATTAGAAGCCTAATCGAAGATTGTCGATACGATGATGCTTTAGAATTATTGCAAATTGCAACTGATGAAGAGCCAGAAAACATTGACTACAATTATGAATTAGCAAGAATTTTTATGGAGCTAGGCAATTATTCTAGCGCAATTTCTAATTTAGAACTTGTATGCGACGGCGCAAGAAATCATTTGTTATATTATATGTTAGGCGAAGCCTACCAAGCAGACGAACAAATCGACAAGGCTATCGGAGCATATTTAAAAGCAACAATGCTAAACGAAAAATTTGCGCTTCCATATAAAAAACTTGGAATTTTATTTCTTGGCAGAGGCGATAAAACGTCTGCAGTTGAATATTTTGAAGATTATTTAGAGCTTGATGTGCCAGAAGAAGAAAAAGAGCAAGCTCGTGCAGTTTTAAAAAGAATTAAAGAATAATTTTGTCACAATGGATAATTTAAATCTTTGTTTTTTATTTTAAACTCATAAAAAAGGAGAAAAAATGAAAAACATTGAAATTTACACTCTTGATTACTGTCCATATTGCCAAAAGGCAAAGTTTTTTCTTGATGAACTAAACGTCAAATACAAAGAAATATCTTGCGAAGATAACGAAGAAGAAATGCGTTTAAAATTAAAAGAAAAGTATGACCTTAAAAGTCTTGCAACTTTTCCACAAATTATTATCGACAATAAAAATATTGGCGGTTACTCCGATTTAATTGAAAAATATAATTCAAAAGAAATTAATTTTGATTAAGCCAAATATTTTTTAATATTTGAAATAATTGCGCTTTTTTGCATCATCCCAGCCATTATTTCTTTAACTTCGCCATTTTTAAAAATTAACACACTTGGAAGAGAAGAAATGCCGTATTCACGTGCGGTGTTCATATTTTTATCTGCATCAACTTTTACAATTTTAACTTCGTCTTTAAATTCTGTTTGAATTTGCTCTAAAATTGGAGCAAGCTTTCTGCAAGGTCCGCACCATTGCGCCCAAAAATCAACCACTATAAGTGTATCTGATTCTAAAACTACTTGATTAAAATTATTATCGTTTACTTCTTCTAAAGTTGCCATTTTAAATATTTCTCCTTATCATTATTTTATCATGAATTTTGATAAAATTGTTTCAAATTTAAAAAATGATTATCTTGAAAATAAAGTTCAACACACCGAATTTGTTGACTTTATGGAGTCTATTTGTGACCCATATTTAGTTTTAATTTGTTGTATTTTATCCCTAAGAACAAATGACAAAATAACATTTGGCGCTTCGCAAAGAATGCTTAAGCTAGGCAAAACCCCTAAAGATTTTGCAAAATTAGACGTCGAAACACTTTCTGGTGCAATTTATCCTGTTGGATTTTATCAAAACAAAGCAAAACAAATTATCGAATTATCACAAACGCTTGTTGAAAAATATGACTCAAAAACACCCAACACAATTGAAGAATTAACAAAATTCAACGGTGTTGGAAGAAAAACCGCAAACCTTGTTTTAGCAAAAGGACACAATATCCCTGCTATTTGTGTTGATGTTCATGTTCATAGAATATGCAACCGTTTAGGATGTGTCAAAACCAAAAGCCCTGATGAAACAGAGATGATTTTAAGAAAAATTCTTCCTAAAAAACATTGGATTGATTTTAACACCCTTTTAGTTACCCACGGTCAAAATATCTGCAAACCACAAAAACCAAAGTGCGAAAAATGCTCAATAGCTGAATTTTGCGCTTCTAGAGAGAATTAATAACTCCGTCTAAATATTCAATATTTGTGTTGATTATGTTTGCATTTTTAATTCTAAACATAAGTTTTCTAAAATGTCCGACACTTTTTATTTGTTCATCTAATAAACTAGAAACAAACTCAACTGCAGCATAGTCTTGAACCTCAAAAGCAGTTTGATAAAGTTCTTTTATTTGAGTTAACATAAATTCCTCGTGTGACAATGCTGTTGAAAAAACATCTGAAACATTTATCCAATCAACAGAAGGTTCTTCTATTTTAGAAAAAAGTAATTTTTCATCTCTTAAAATTAAATAATCATAGGTTTTTTGAGCTAGGTTCAATTTTTGCGAAGTCTTATGTTTCATAAACTCACAAAAACCTTGCATAGCAATTTCGCTAAAATAAGTTGACATTGCAAAATATAAATAGGCACTATAAAACTCGTGATTAATTTGTTTATTAAAAATTGAAAGCAGTTTTGTATCCAATTATTTTACCTCGCTTTGCGTTTTATTTACACCATGGATATTGCAATAATTGCGAACTAAAAAGCCTTCAGCGCAATGACATTCAAAAATCAGCTCTGCATTTTCATCTGGTTTTAAATATTTTCTTTTAATATATTTGTTGTCAAGTGAAATCACCTCAATAAATTCGATATAGTGCTCAAGAGTCATTGGATGATTAAAATAAATTTTCTTTGTAATACCGTCTAATTTTTCAATATGGGCAAAATGCGGATCATCTGAATTTGGAGTTTTGATTTCCAATAATTTCATTGCTTCGTCGCAACATACTAAATTGCCCATTCCTTGATGAACAACCTCAACAACATTTTCACACACCTTGCATTTGTATAGCTCAAACAATTGCGTCATATATCCTCCTTTTGTTAATTATTTTTAACGTGAAGGAGCAAAGGTGGGAATTAGACATCTGGGCTAGATATTAATCGTATTCATTAAATTTTGAAGATGCATCTTGTACAAAAAATCCAACTAAAGAAGATATCTCTTCACTTTTTAATTTTTCCAATATTTCTTTATTTTCACCCCTAAATAAAGTAACTGCATAGGAGCGAGATTTTGCTTTAGAATATACTTTTACATTAAGTTCTCTTTCTGTTGGTCTTTCATCAAGCAAAATTGAAGGCTCAACAGAAATTACAATATCACTTGCATTTACTTTTTCATCCATATTTAAAAATCTTGAATAAATCGAATTGCATTTTCCATATTCAGGAACTGCGCCACGCTCCATCATCTCAACCAATTCATTTAAAGAATTTTGCATTGCTTCTACCTTCTTTTCGTCAACATTTGAACCAAATGTTGTTTTTGATATTGAATTATTTATTGAATTGTTATTATTTACGTTCATTCGCTGTCCTTTGTTGTATTGTACCATATTTCTATTAAATTATATTATATTTCACCTTAATTCTGTGTGCTTCTTGATTTACTACATCTAAATTTTCAAAATTCAAAATTTCATATCCTTTAAGCGCATCTGGAAAATCAGGAGGTGTAAATTCTCCCTGAATTTCACCAAGCTCATAACTTCTGACTGCTTGATAATATTCTAAAATATAATCATCGTATACCTTATCTAAACCATTTCTTTTCAACTTGTTTACAGCCTCAATAATAGGCGCAAATAACTCTTCTAACTCAGGGTTATTTTTACCAATGTTTTTACCTTGTCTAATATCATAAGGAATATGTTCTATTTCACAAGTTTTATCCATTAATTTACCACGAATTTGTAATTCACCACGAGCTCCAAACTCACCTGTAAGCGCATCTCTATATTGAATATTCATCTGAGCGCAAACATATCCTGAAGCACTTGTTTGTTGATTATCTAAAATTTTAACTTCAATACCGGCCTCAGCGCACGCTCTTCTAATATCATCTATGTTTTTATCGCTAAAATATTTTTGCGATTGATTTGAATAATTATGAATTTCGCTAACTACTACTTCTTTGTTTTTTATTGATTTGCACAAATTTTCAACCAATTTATCAATATTTTCTTGTGAAACATCATCAAGAACAACCCTTGTTCCAACTAAGTCATCAATTTTTGTAGTTGCAGCGTTAAAATCAGGAATTTGAGTACCTTTTAAAACTTTTCTTGAAAGCTTATCATAAATTGATTCAGTTCCCTTTGCTCTTACGCTTACTTCTTCAAGAGATAATCCAAGAGCTTGCGCTATTCTTCTTTGAGTTTCTCAGTGGTATTGTTCGCGGTGTAGGCTTTTCGATCGGTTTTTCAATTCTCGGCGCTTTACTTCTATACATTCTGCGCAACATTGCCTTGACTAACCTTCCTGTTATTGGACAGTTTCTGGCGGAACTTGTCCGAATCGTCGAAAACAACCTCTGAATATGCCACTCGTCAACGGAGTATATCACAAAGAGTATGCATACTGTATTGCTTATACTGATCATCTTCATTGATCAGATTGTCAAAACATGGATCCGTTGTTATCCACCGGGCACCACATTGTATTCGTGTTCACCATTATTTGAAATCGTTCATACTGTCAATACAGGTGCTGCATTCAGCTTGCTACACACAAATAGTCTGCTCGTGCTGATTCTTTCCGCGCTTCTGCTATTTGTGGTCTGGGTATATACCACCCGATTCTTGAGATTGACACAATTTGCGAAAACCGCGTTGTTTTGTCTTCTCGGAGGAGGAATTGGTAATCTGATTGATCGCCTTTTGTACAATAGCGTAACAGATTACATTCGATTGCTCTTTATTCATTTTCCAGTCTTTAATCTGGCTGATATCGCTATTACACTTTCTGTTTTTATTTTGATGCTGTTAATTCTGACCGGGCATCTCGAAGAATATGGAGTAAATCATGGATCAGATCATTGAATTGTATCCTCTTGACGAAGACACCGGCACACGTATCGATGCATATCTTCGTTCGCACACAGAATTCTCCCGTTCAAGACTCTCCGCAATGATTCTTGAAGGCGCGATTTCTGTCAACGGAATTGTGGTTGAGAAGCCTTCATTTAAGGTCGAATCCGGACAAACTGTTTCTCTTCGTGTGCCTGAAGTTCGTCCTGTTGCCATTGTTCCTCAGGATATTCCTCTTGACATTCTGTATCAGGACCCAGATATCGTCGTTGTCAACAAACCCTGCGGTATGGTTGTGCATCCGGCTGCAGGCAATGAAGATCATACTTTGGTCAATGCCTTGCTTTATCATGTACATGATCTCTCAGGAATCGGAGGCGAAATGCGTCCAGGGATCGTCCATCGTCTTGATAAAGACACTTCCGGATTGATTCTGATCGCTAAGAACGATCGTGCTCATACAGCTCTGAGCGAGCAGTTTAAAGAACGCAGCATGGAAAAGCACTATCATGCTGTAGCCTTCGGGAATTTCCCGGATGATCATGGGCTGATCGATGCGCCTATTGCTCGTCATCCGATAGATCGTAAGAAGATGGCTGTCGTCCCAAACGGAAAACCCTCTCAAACGGAATGGAAAGTAATCTCACGCGTTAAGAGCGCCACCTATCTTGATGTTCATCTATTAACAGGACGAACCCATCAAATCCGCGTTCACATGAATTCGATTGGCCATCCGCTGCTGGGAGACCGTATATATGCGCCCAATTTAAAAACT
>JAZUSV010000237.1:0-3715 GCA_045606885.1 Candidatus Gastranaerophilales bacterium
GAATTTAACCCCATAATTAGTGTTGTAAACTACAAAAATAAAGAACGTAGCGAAATTTTTGAAGAATTTCAAAGTTATTTTTCTAAAAAAGGTTTTGAATTAGACGACATAAATTTAAAAATTATTCCATTTTTTAGAAAAATCGATGAAACAGCGCAAATTGAACTAAAAGAAAACATAAACTATGAAAAATTAGATTGTTCTAATTCAAGAATAGTATCACAAAACGGAGTATACTCTTGTCCAATGCTCGTTGATGATTATAGAGCTCGTTTAGGCTCAAATTTATCTGATTGTTCTTTAGTAAACTATTTAGACTGTGAAAAATGCGCAATTTGCACAACATACAATCAAAAAATTCAAGCAAATGATTGGATGTAAATTAATATGTTATAATTTTGTTATGAAAAAATGGATATTATTAATTTCGTTATTAATATTTCAAGGAGCATTGCAAGCCCAAGAACTACAAGACGTTGGGATAGCAAAATATGCGGTATTAGAAGTTTTAGACGACAACACCCCTTTAAGATTAAGCGATAGTGAAAACGCACAAAGATTAACTCATTTGTTTAAAAACGCAGTTTTATTTGCAGACAAGCAAAACGAAAACTATTTTAGGGTTGAATTGCAAGAAAATAATTATGCTTGGATTAACAAAAAATTCGTCGAGGTGCAAGCAATAATTCCAGAAAAACGCTTTGATAACGTTGATAAAATTATTTTTAAAAACGAAAAAGATAAATTCCAAGCCAAACTTGTAACACAATCACAAAGTGCTTTTACGCTAAAAGAAGAGGGAAATAATCTTAAATTAACTTTATTTGATAATAGATATGATCCTTTTGAAACAAAAGTTGTTAACAGAAATAATAGATTTTTATTCAACGAAGAAATAAACAACGATTTAACTTTAAAATTTTTAAACGATAAAGCACTATTTGGCTATGACTTTGAAAAAATAGAAAATGGTTATCTTTTGTCTATTAAAAAAGCACCAAACATAGACAAAAGTAAACCTTTAAAAAATATTATTGTTACGCTTGATGCAGGTCACGGCGGATGCGAAAAAGGAGCAGTTGCTTTTGGCTTAGAAGAAAAAACGATAAATCTTCAAATAACCAAAGCCCTAAAAAGAGAGCTTAAAAAGCGTGGAGCAAAGGTTTATTTAACAAGGACAAGAGATAAACAAGTAAGCCTTAACGATAGAATTGCGTTTGCAAAAGAAAAAAATAGCGACATTTTATTGAGCATTCATCAAAATTCACTTGCAAACAGGGCAGATGTCGACAAAAAACACGGGGTTGGAACATACTACTATCACCCACAAGCGCAACCTCTTGCGCAAAAAATTCAAGAAAACTTACTCAATGCAACCCAATTTAGAGACGACAACATCAACCACGCATCTTTTGTTTTAACAAGACCAACGACTCAAATTAGCGTTTTAGTAGAATGTGGCTACATAATTAAACAAGAAGAAGCTCAAAAACTTTCAAATCGAAAATTTCAAAAGCTGGTAGCTTGGGCAATCGCAAAAGGATGCGAAGAATATTTAAAAGAAAACTTTATCTAGTTTTGATTATTCAAATCTTTTAAAAATATTATCTATATTTTTTAAATATTTTTCTTGATTAAAACAGTCAGAAATTTCTTTTTCATCCAAATGTTTTTTCATATTTTCTTTAAAATTGCCACCATTGTTGAAAGCGTCAAGCGCTTCGCTTTGTACAATCTTATATGCTTCTTCACGTGTCATATTGTGATCTAAAAGTTTTAATAAACAACTTTGTGAATAAATAATCCCGCCGTATTTATTAGCATTATTTATCATATTTTTTTCTTTAATTACGAGATTTTCAATTACGTTTAAAAATCTGTTCAACATATAATCAATTAAAATTGTAGAATCTGGGAAAATTACACGCTCAACCGAAGAATGAGAAATGTCTCTTTCATGCCAAAGTGCAATATTTTCCATAGCACAAATTGTGTTGCTTCTTAAAATCCTAGCCAATCCAGATAGATTTTCTGCCGCTATTGGATTTTTCTTGTGTGGCATAGCGCTTGAGCCTTTTTGCCCATTAGAAAAACCTTCCTCAACTTCTGCAACTTCAAATCTTTGAAGATGACGAATTTCAATTGCAAAGTTTTCGATTATTCCTCCAATTAAAGCAATTGCTTGAATATAGCTTGCATGTCTATCTCGAGCTATAACTTGAGTTGAAATTTTAGCTGGTTTTATACCTAAAATTTCACAGGTTTTTTCTTCGACAATTGGTTCAATATTTGAATATGTACCAACAGGTCCTGAAATTTGCCCAACCAATACATCTTCTAAAGCTTGATTAAAACGTTTTTGAGCTCTTTGTAACATATCCAACAAATTTAACAACTTGAAACCAAAAGTAATTACTTCGGCGCCAATTCCGTGACTTCTTCCCAAACAAACAGTGTTTTTATGTTTAAGAGCAAGATTTTTAACTGCTGAAATTAATTTATCCAAATCATCGTTAATAATTTCAGATGCATCTCTAATTTGTAGCGCAAAAGCCGTATCAATAACATCAGAGCTTGTTAAACCTTTATGAATATATGGAGAAAACTCTCTTCCCACATTTTCGTTAACACATTCTATAAAAGCAATTACATCGTGTCTTGTTATTGCTTCAATTTCGTCAATTCTTTTTAAATCAAACTTTGCGGTTTTTTTAATTTCATCATAGACATTATTTGGAAAATTACCAAGCTCAACTTGTGCCTTAACAACAGCAAGTTCAACATCTAAATAATATGAAAATTTTTGGTTTAATTCCCAAATTTTTGCCATTTGGGGACGTGAATATCTTTCAATCATAGCTAAATTATACTATAAATTTTAACAAAATTAAAAGCAGGTATTAACCTGCTTAAAAAAATATCAATATGCGAATAGGGGGAGTTAAATATTCATATCAAATTGACGTCTGGGCTCGCCTGCTTTAAGGTTCATCCCAACTATCATTGCTTGGCGTGAATACATACCAATTTCACGTTCCACATCACCGTTAAATACGTTTTCGTATTTTGATACATAACTTGTCATAGAATCGAACAAATCACCAACACTTTTTGACAAGTCAATATCGGTTTTTTGAACTTGTTTTTGAGTTTTTGTACCCTGTTGAGATACATTTAAACCAAAACTGTGATTTAAGCTGTAATTTTCAGCCATTTTAGCTCCTTTATTGTTCGACCTTATACCTTTTATTTCGACAACAAAGTACTTTTTCTTTAATGATTTAAATGAAATTGTAAAAATTGTTTACAAAAATTAATCTATTTTTTCTTCAGATAAAACATATCCATTTCAATATCTCGACCGTTTTCGTCTTCCATATCGAGTCTTGAAGGTCCAAGAGGAATTAAATCGTATATTTTTTCTGTTTCTTCATCATATTTAAAAGAAAAAACATCAGAAACCACAACTTTATTCCAATATTGCAAATTATTTATTCTAGTTAATACGTTTAATCCTTTTTTCATATCAACTTTTTTAACATCAGTCCAAAAAGATAATAATAAGTCTGTTTTAATTCCTTTGTCATAATCTAAATCATAAAATATTTTATACAAAGTAACTAAATCATCTGACAATCCGTTAAAAACAAAAAATTCATCTGAATATAAGAATATTTTGTCTGAAACAGAAAATTTAACTTGTTCGAATTTATTT
>JAZUSV010000238.1:0-4258 GCA_045606885.1 Candidatus Gastranaerophilales bacterium
AAATAGCCCAAAAATAGCCCTTAACTTGTTTTTTTGTAGTTTTTGTCGCATTATAATTACTATGTAATGAATTTTGGAGGAATAATATGACAAATTCTACAGTTGAAGTTGTAAAAAAATGCTGTTGCGGTAATTTTAAAGAATTTGCAACACAAGCTGTTGCGGATATTAAAAACCGTGCAGGCAAAGATGGCATGTTTTTAAATTGGATTGAAAAATTACCAAATATCCAATTAGTAAATTTAGATAAAATGGAACAAATGGTAGCGACTGCTAAAGCTGGTAAATATACTGACTTAGCAATTTTAGGCATAGGCGGTTCTCGTCATACTACAGAAAACATCACAAAACTTTTAGGAATTGATGAACATGTTCACTTTTTCTCATCAGTTGTTCCAATGAGTTTTGACAGATGGATTTCAAAACTAGATTTAGACAAAACTTTATTCTTGGTTGTTTCAAAATCTGGCGGAACATTAGAAACAACTGTTGGCTATGAAAAAGCAAGAAAAGCTGTTCAAGCACACACAGGTAATACTGATACTTCTTCTCAATTTGTTGCCATGACTGATGCAAACGCTGAGAAATCAGCCCTAAGAAGAATTGTAAACAGTGGCGAAATTAAATTATCTGGCTATGTTCATGATGACGTTGGCGGAAGATTTTCAATTTTTGACGACGCAACAATTTTCACTTTATTATTCTTAGGCGTTGAAAAATCACAAGTGAAAGCTTTAATGGAAGCTTCTTTAGACGCTCAAGCTGAATTTTTAAGCGAAGATATTGAAAAAAATGAAGCTCTACAATTAGCTAAATTTAACGTTAAAGCAAAAAATATGGGTAAAGATAAACACTTTGTTGAATATTTTGGAGATGAATTCTTTGGAACAACTTTATGGGAAAAACAACTTAAAAATGAATCTCTAAAAGCTTCTGTTTTAACAGATACAAATGTTGGACCAGGATATTTACACTACAATGCTGAAGCTGATTTAGACGTTAATAATATGGATTCATTCTTTACTTTTGTGTATGTTAAATCAGAAGACAAAGTTATGAATGCCGTTATGGAAGGCGTAATTAGCGCATATAGCGCTCAACATCCTGTTTCAAAAATAGTTTTAGAAGATTTATCAATGAAATCTATTGCAAGATTTATCGAATTAAAACACTTTGAAACTTTATACACAGGTTGGATTTTGAGAGCTCAAAGAGGAAATATTACACCATCTGATGTCGCTCTTGATGAAGTTCTTCAACCTAATGTTGAAAAATACAAAAAAGAAGTTAAAAAGGCTATGGGCAGGGTGTAGCCGTAAAGAAAACGGCAAAATGTTGAATTTTGACGTTTTTAGGCGTAACCGTTGCTAGACGACGTGGAAATCTAAATTAAACAATATTAAAAGACCACCTAAAAGGTGGTCTTTTAATATCTTTATTTTATTTATTCTTCTTCGCTTTCTTCAGCTACTTCTTCAACAAATGTATCTTCTTCATCTACATCCATTTGATTTGTTTCTTCAAAAGCTTCTTGAGCAATTTCATCAATCACTTCTTCGTCTTCTTCAACATATTCTTCTTGTTCAGGCTCTTCATATTGAACTTCGCTCATTTGACGATTTTCGATTTCTCTAGCTTGAGATTCTGATTTAATATCAATTTTCCAATTTGTTAATCTATGAGCAAGACGAACGTTTTGACCTTCACGACCAATTGCTAATGACAATTGATCGTCTGGAACGATAACAAATGCTTCTTTTCTATCTTCCTCATCAGCCAAAATATCAACTGAAATAATACGAGCTGGAGAAAGTGCATTTACGATATATTCAACAGGGTCGTTACTATATCTTACAATATCAATCTTTTCATTTTTTAACTCGCCAACAATTGTTTGAATACGAGTACCACGAGGTCCAATACAAGCGCCAACAGAGTCTACTGATGGATCATTTGACCAAACAGCAAGTTTTGTTCTGAAACCAGCTTCACGAGCAATTGATTTAATTTCAACAATTCCGTCTTCAATTTCAGGAACTTCAAGTTCAAATAATTCTCTTACAATTTCAGCATGTGCTTGAGAAACGATTACTTGAGGAAGTTTTGATGTTTCCCTAACATCTAAAACAAATACTCTAATACGGTTTCCAGGTTTATAATATTCACCAGGAATTTGTTCTCTTTGAGGCATAATAGCGTCAGTTTTACCAATATTAACAATTACCGCTCTATCTGTTCTTCTTTGAATAATACCTGTAATTAGAGTACCTTTTTTAGACATAAACTCGTCTAATACCATTTTTCTCTCAGCTTCTCTAATTCTTTGGGTAATTACTTGTTTAGCGCTTTGAGCTGCCACACGACCAAAGTTTTCAGGAGTAACTTCGATTTTAACTTCGTCATCCAATTCAACATCTTCATCAATTTCTTTAGCGTCAGCAATTGAAATTTCAGTGTTTTCATCTTCAACAACTTCTACAACAACTTTTGTTCTGAAAACGCCAATTTCGCCAGCTTGTTCGTCTAAAATTGCTTCAACATTTGTTGCATCTTTATCTTTGATGTGTTTTTTATACGCAGCAGCCAACGCATCACACAAAGAAGCAATTAATACTTCTTTTGAAATACCTTTTTCACGTTCAAATTGTTCCGCTGCTTCAAATAGGGCAGTTCCGATTTTAATCATCTTTCTCTCCTTTATTTTTATTTATTTCAATTTTATCGTTTAACTTGGTTGAGTGAATTTTTTCCATAGGAATAACAAATTCTTGATTTTGATATTCAATTTTCACACCAAACGCTTCATTATAGTCTAACAATTTAGCCTCAAATGTCTTAGGTTCAATTCCTTCAACACTGTTTTTTAGTTTAATTATTACTTCATGACCTTTAAAAATAATATATTCTTTTTCTGATTTGAATTTTCTATCCAACCCTGGAGAAGAAACTTCCAAAAAATATTTAAACGGAATTAATTCGTCCAACATATCACCAAGCCCACGAGACATATTCTCGCAATCCAAATGCGAAACATTATGGTCAGGAGAATATATAAAAATTCTCAAAAATTGACGATTATTTTCACGCTCCAAAAGTATTTCAAGAGGAATTAACCCATATCTCATTGCAGTGTTTTCAATAACGGGAGTTATTGTTTCAATTAATTCTCTTTTATTTGTAAATTCTTTCATTTTCTAGCCCTTAATAAAAAAGAAGAACGCAACGTTGTTCGTGCGTCCTAGTTTTACCTATTAAACTAGCGTGGATTTTTTCCACAAAATTATTATATCATCAATTTTTCAAAAAAGAAACAAAGTTGTAAACAATTATGAAAAAAGAGTATCTAAAAGTACTGCAACCCCGACTTGTCTATCTACCGCATTTGGATCAAAAGTTCCGTCTGCAACATATTTTCCACAAGTATATCTGTCGGTTCCCGCCCAAACATAAGGGCTTTCCATATCTTGATATACAGAATATCCCATCCCGTTGTATCTTTCTGCAAAATCATAATATGTTTGTATGTCGTTTTTATCAATATATTTAGGATATGCAAAATTAGTTAGTGCATCAAGCGCAGACTCTTCCCAAGAAGAATACAACCTTTCACCCAAAACTGTGTAAATCGGAGAACCCAAAGTTGCACCATTGTGTAAATATGTATTAAAATTAGCTCCGCTTTCTCTCCAATGAATAGCGGCAATTAACTGCGCAGGAACGCCTGTTTGCTCTTCCATATGGTAATATCTATCTTGATTTTCTTCCCAATTTTCTAAAAATTTTTCTACAGCATATTCTTGCTCAAAAGATAGATTAATTTCAAAATCAGGCCTAGTTTCCATTATAGGATTTTCTTGTTCAGAAGTTTCAACTTGGCTTTCTTGTTGAGATTCTAAAACATCATCTCTTGAAACAACAATAAAATTATTTGGCTCTTCAGGAATTTCTTCTGTTTGGCTTTGAGCTTGTGAATCAACTTCAAATTCTAATTCTTGTCCGCTTGAATCTTGAATTACAAAGCGATTTCCATCAGAAAACGAATTATTTTCTTGATTTTGCTCTTCAAGCCTTGTATCAGGCATTACCGTTTGATTTGCTGTTGCAGGTTGAGTTGCAGCAAATACAGTAGCAGCAACAGTAGCTAAAGTACACAAAGTAGACGCCAAACCAAGCGCAACTCTTCTTGGCCTATTGTGTCTTTCAAATTTATCAGTTCTATGATTAATTGCCTCTTGGTGCAATCTTGCTTTTGTAGTAG
>JAZUSV010000239.1:0-2729 GCA_045606885.1 Candidatus Gastranaerophilales bacterium
AACATCTAAAATAACTAAATCAGGATTAATTGTTTTAGCAAGGTTTAATCCTTCTTCACCGTCATAAGCGCAAACACAATCAAAACCCTTAGCTTTTAGCATAAACGACAGCGTTTCAACAATATCTCTTTCATCATCAACAATAAGAATTTTTTTCATTCAAATTATTCCTCAACTAAAATCTTAATCAGACAAGATGCATCAGACCCATCTCTTTTAGAGTGTGCTCCTGATACAATTATAGCACATTCTTGAGTATCGAATTTCTTGCAATAATCGTTAAGAGTACAAATCAGAGCATCAAACGAATCAAGAGAAATTTTTGGCACATACGCATAAAATTCATTTGCATTTTCACCACTTAACATCATTTCTCTTGATAATTTTGAAAGATTTAAAAGCTTATTTTCTTTTAACTCTTCAATCACATTTATTTTTTTATTAGAGCAAATCCTAATAACACCAACATCTTCATTGTTAATTAGCGTTCTTGATAAATCCATTTCAAACATTTTAACTTCATCTAACAAAGGAAGATAAACTATAAAAATTGAACCAACTTGTTCTTGAGATTCAACTTCAATAAATCCCAAATGAGAATCAATTAATTGTTTTGTAATGGTTAAACCTAATCCAACACCGCCATTGTTTCTTTTTAAAGAACTTTCGATTTGCGAAAATTTATCAAAAATTTTAGGTATATCTTCACTCTTCATACCTATTCCATTATCGCAAACGCTAACTTTGATGTATTTTCCCTGCAGTTCAATTGCAGGAGAAACAAGTTTTTCTTTGTTAATTTCAGATGAATCAACAACTTGCGCTTCAACGTTAATATCACCATCAGGAGAAGTAAATTTAAGAGCATTTGAAACTAAATTTGAAAAAATTTGTTCTACTCTTCGAATATCAGCATAAATTTCTGGTAGTTTTTCTTTTATGTCTAAATTGATATTGATATTTTTTTCATTTGCAACTTGCAAAAATGTTCTTTGCAAAAGCTCCAAAGAAGAGGTGATATCTACAACTTTATATTTAAAATCAAGTTTTCCTGTTTGAATTCTTGATAAATCCAACAAATCTTCAATAATGCCTGAAAGTCTTTGAATGTTTCTCTTTGCCATAGAAATAAAATTTTTAGCGTCAGATGAAATTGGACCCGCTTGCTCGTTTAAAACAATTTCAAGAGAATTATTAATTGGGGTTAGCGGAGTTCTTAGCTCATGAGAAACAATCGAAACAAATTCAGATTTTAATTTTTCAAGTTTTTCCAACTTTTTGTTTGTAATTGAAATCTCTTCATACAATTTAGCACTTCTTAAAGGCAGTGCAACTTGATGTGTAATAGATTGAAAACAAGTAACATCCTCAGGCAAAAAAGGAGTTTGTCTAAACAACTCAACAACTCCAAAAAATTCATCGCCAATTTTTATTGGAGCAAATAAAGAATCGTAGCTAATTGTTTCAATTCCAAAAATCTTATTTGAACGAGATTGTTTTATTTTTTGTATAACTTCAATATCATCCACATCTCGACTAGAAAAACCTGCTTCACGAGCGAGAATTGTTCGACAATTTAAAATCGAACGGATTTTAAGAGCATCAACAAGATTATCACTTGGTGTATGCATTGTGTTTAAACTAAAGACAGGCTTTAAATTTGAATTGATAATTAATACACTTGCAATATCAAAACTTAAAGTTTTTTCCATTGCCTCAATCATAATATCGTATAATTTTGTCGTATTAAGAGTTCCTGTAAATTGAGAACTTGTATTATACAAAACATTTAGTTGATATAAACTTCTTGATAATTCTTTGTTGTTTTCATAAAGTCTATCTAGTGACTTTTTAATTTTATAATGTGATTCAATAGTAGATAACAACATTGCCCCATTGAGAGGATATTCCACAAAGCCATCTGCTAAATTCATAAAATTGCATTCAGCTTGTTTTGTTATCAAAAGAATAAATTGTGTATTTTGATTTTTAGAATTTGATTTAATTTGACGAATTACAAATTCGCAATTGTCATAGCAATTTTCAATCAATATAACGTCAGGAGAAAAGTGGTGAATTTGGGTTAAAATATCCTCTAATTCTCCATTTGCATCCATCAACTCAACATCTTGCTCTTTGAGCAATAGTGAATTTACTTGGTTTTTGGCACCTTGATTGGTAAATAATAGAAAAATTTTAGTCATATTAAAATTTTACCAAAGGTATTCTTGAAGGCAATTTTTAACAAAAACGTAATATTTATTAATAAAGAAAATCAAATAAATCAGCTGGATTTTTCAAATCGTAATCTATTAAAATATCTGCCTGTGTCTTTTTTGCTTTAATCATGTTTAAAATCGGCGTTAAATATTCTCTATCTTTTGTGTTTAACTTTTCTACTGCACAATTAAAAAGTTTAATAATAACCGTCCAACCGTCAATTTCATTTTGCAGCGAAAAATCTAAACCATTAGTAATAACCAAATCGCTATAATAATCAATTTGAGAAATTTTTAAAAAAGAAAACTCACTAAGCAACTTAGAAAAATCACATTTAGATAAACCTTTATAAAAAGCACAAAGAGCGAGTGCAAAAGGTAAACTTGAAGAATCATGGTTTCTTATTTCAATATGTTTTTTTAATCTAACATCAGGAAAACATAGACTTTGATGTAAGATATAATCATCTAAAGTTGCAAAATAGCCTTCATAACCATTTTTCAAATATT
>JAZUSV010000240.1:0-27847 GCA_045606885.1 Candidatus Gastranaerophilales bacterium
GTATATCAAAGTTGTTTTTAATTTTTGGTGAAGTTTTTTAATTTCAGCTCTCATCTCACTTCTTAATTTTGCATCAAGATTTGATAAAGGTTCATCCATTAAAAAAACTTTTGGCTCTCTAACAATAGCACGAGCTAGTGCCACTCTTTGTCTTTGTCCACCCGATAATTCTTTTGGTTTTCTTTTTAAATATTCTTCAAGCTTTAAAATTTCAGCCGCTCTTTTAACACGTCTTTCTATTTCACATTTTGGTGTTTTTTTAACTTTTAAACCGAGCGAAATATTTTCATAAACATTAAGGTGAGGATAAAGTGCATAGCTTTGAAATACCATGGCAATATTTCTATCTTTAGGGTGAACTCCATTTGCTAAATCATCCCCAATATAAATATCGCCTTCGCTTTGAGTTTCAAGCCCTGCAACCATTCTAAGCAAAGTTGATTTACCGCAACCTGACGCACCGACAAGAACAATAAATTCACCGTCGTTAATTTCAAGATTGATATTTTTCAAAATTTCTTTTTCGCCAAAACTTTTAGAAATATTCTTTAAAACAACTTTCGCCATAAACCCTCAAAATTCATTCCATCTATTTTAAGGGTAGCACAAATGTGAACATTGTGCCAAAATTTTGTTTTGAATATATCCAAATATCGCCTCTAAAATCATTGATGTATAGTTTTAGCAGATTTAGTGTCGCTTTTAAGCCTATAGGACGCTTTGTTGTGCCTTTATAGTATGTATCAAAAATATTGTCTAATTCTTCTTTAGAAAATACCAAATCGGTAATTTTTGCTTCAAAAAGAACATACTTTTGAGGGTCTAGCGAATCATTTGCTAGAAAGTCATTCGCCCTTAAAAAATCTACAGGTGGATGACCTATGTTTAGCGAGCACTTTCCAAGATTAGAAAATCTTAAAAAGATATCCATTACACATCTTAAAATGTATTCAATTACTTCACCATCCAAGAAACAATCTCTTTGAGAAAGTGTTGAGTAGTCTAAATTAAAAATAATTTTTCTATCTTGAAAATCTTTTTTATAAACTCTATCAATTGATTTAATCAAACTAATTAAATCAAAGCCTTTGTTATTGTATTCAACTTTTTTAGATTCCAATTTGAATAGAGCAAAAAGTTTTTCCAAATCGTAATTTAAATCTTTTGAATTTGTATTAATTATATTCAAATATTTTTGTTGTTTTTCAGATAAAGCTCCACCAATTCCGTCTAGTAAAGCTCTTGAAAAACCATTGATTGAAACAATGTTTGACAAAATTGCGCCCGATGCTTCAATTAAAAATTCGTTTTTCTCTTCAATAATTTTTTGAGCAACGACATATTTTTCACTCATTGTTTTGTGTTCAATTTGTCTTCCTGTGATATTTCGAGCACAAACATAAACTTTTGAAGTTTCAAGATTTCTTGTAGCAGTAATCTCAAAATAGATGTTTCTTGTTTCTTCGTTTTTAACTAACGCTCTAACAGAAGCAGATGAACCGTTTTGAACAATTTTGTTTAAAACCGATGTACCGTTTTCAATAAAATCTGAAAAATAGTGCCCTAGTATGTCAAAACGTGTCAAACCATACATTTCGAGGATTTTAGTATTTACATCGACAATTTTGCCGTCTTGTTCTAGGGTAAAAATTCCGTCTGGTAGAAGATTAAAATTTATATCTTCTTTTTGGCCTTTAAAATAATCTAGTATCTTCATTTCTTAATATATATACTCTTCCCATGCTAATACTATCATGGTTTTTTCTTAAACGAAAGTTGTATATATACTATTCTTTGTAATTATTAACATTTGCCCAAAACCCCCGTAAAATTAATATATAGAGTTATATGGATTGTGGATTACTATGCAATTTTTTAAAACACCATACAAAAACGAAGTAATCTTCATTATCAACCAAAAAAGCGTTGATGACTCTCTTATGCTCGAAATTTTAAAAACCATGCCAAACAATAAAAAAATTGGAATTGACATGACCCAAGTGCAAAACATAAATAGCCCGATTTTAATAGAATATTTGCTTAAAAACAAAATCAAATTATTCAATCTTCAAAGCGAAATTTTAACTTACTTTGCGCTTATTTTAAAAGACGGATTTTTGAAGTCTTATATGAATCATTCGGATTTTAGCAAAAACAAAAGAGAACTTATTAAAAGACGCTTCTTAGTTGCATAAATTACCAGCTAAATTTGTCAGGAACAGGGTCATATCCACCTTTAGAAAAAGGATGACACCTTAAAATCCTTTTAATTCCTAAATATATTCCTTTTAGAACTCCAAATTTTTCAATTGCAAGATAAGTGTATCTTGAGCATGTGGGCTCAAAACGACAATTTGGCGGAGTCATTTTAGAAAAATATTGATAAATTTTAATTAATTTTAAACAAATTTTTTTAAGCATTTTATCTAGCTTTTCCAGATTTTTTTCGCTTCTTGGTATTCTTTTAAATCAAAATCTAATTCTTTTAAATATTTTTCCAAATTATTTTTTGTTTTAGCTGTTATCAAATGAATTTTTTCATTTTGCCTTATTGACAACATATAATCATCTTTTGGCTTAATTTCGTACTTTTGAAAAACATCCCCTACAATTGTGCTATCAAAAACATCAGCCCAATTTAGCTCATAGCCTTTCGTATAAAAATCAACATTAATTTCATCAAAAAAACTATTAAAACCGAGCAAATATGGCTCATTTTGATAAGTTAAAATTATATCAAATCCTAAAATGCCGATATATTCTTCATCTTGCACAGATAAAGCACTAATTGTAGGCATAATAATCGTATTATAAATTTTTTCTTTAATTTCTTCATCAACAAAATCTGGTTCAAATAAAGCAACGTTATTTTGATATTTTGCACTTGTTCCAATAATTTTTGCGCAATAGCCATCAGATAAAACCCAAACACTGATGTTTTTTCCTTCAACATAGTCTTCGATAACAACTCTTTTATTGCCACATGCAAAAAAGTTATCTGCAACCATTTTAACTTGTTTTTGAGTTTCGCAAAACTGAGGACATTCCTGATAAGAATTAATATCTGGTTTTAAAACTTGCACAGTGTCAACGGTTTTAAAATAATCAAGCGCCATTTGTGGTTTTTCTGCAACGAAAAATTTTGGAGTTGGAATTTTATTTTTATGCATAAATTTTTTAGCATAAGACTTACTTGAACATATTGAAATAGCGTCAATTGAAGGAGCAAAAGCAGTTATATTAATTGCACTAATTGCTTCTTGTATTCCTTGATTAATCAAATCAATATCTGTAATTAAAACCAAATTTATTTCATTTGCGCTACAAAAATCAAGAATATCTTGCACATCATCAAACTGAACACTATTTGAAAGAGTCGATATTGTATTAAAAACAATGTTTTCCTTGTTTTTGCTGAACAAATTAAAAAATTTCTTTGCGCTATAATCGCTACCTAAAATCAAAATTCTCATAGTCGTTATTATACCATAATTTTATTTTATAAATTTTGCCTAAATATGATATAATTGAAATCATCAAACTTAAAGGAGTTTTGTTTTGGCGGACGATAAAAAAAAATTAACAAATTTAGAAGAAGATTTTAAAGATTTTAAAGATTTTGAAGAAGAAAACATTGACGACATTGCTCAAGAGCAATATTTTGAAGAAGAAAATGTTTCAAATATAGCTCAAGAAGAAAGCGAACAAGTCCAAGAAGAACTCAACAAAGAAATTGATGAAAAGCTTGAAACAGAAGAAATTCAGCCCTATGACGAAGGTCAAGGAGATGTTGAAAAAGCAACATCACAAATTGAAAATATTGAAGAAAATGTTGACAATATAAAACCACAACTTGAAGATTTTAAAGAAGATTTTGAGCAAACCGCAGAACAAACAGACTTACAAGCTGAAAATTTTGAAGAAGACTTTGAACACGATTTTTCACACAAATTTGATGATGAACATCAACTAGACGAAATTCAAAAAAAACTAATGGAACAATGTGCAAGTCAAGGTTTTGACGAATATAATCAAAGCGCAGATATGGCGCCTTGGCAACAAGAAGACGAGGAAGATGCTGCGGTTAAAAAATACATTTTTTATGTATCAAAAGATTTTGTTCCATACATAGATGATCTTTCAATGGATGAAAGAAGTGCTTATATCAACGACGCTATTCAAACAAAAATAGACCTAGAAAACGAAGAAATTCAAAAAGAAAAAAAGAAAAAAGCCTTATCTCATTTGATAATTATGGTTATAACAATGTGTTTATGTGCGCCTGTTGTTTTGTTTTGCGTACACAAAACAATTATGGCTACTTTTGAAAACTATAAATATTCACAAGAAAACTTTGAAAAATTATACAAATCTCGTTTCGCAAAAGATAAAGCGTATATGCGTTCTGTTCAATATAACAAACAAACACACACAAAATCTCACTAATAATTTAATTGTTTATAAATTTTGTTTTTGTTATGATTAAACTATGCGCAGTATTAGACATTTTGATGAACTAAACTCGACAAGTGTTTACGCTCATCAACATTTAGAGGAATTAAACAACTTTGAAGTTATTTCTTGCGACCTTCAAACATCTGGTCACGGACAGTTTGAACGTGTTTGGTATTCTTCAAACAAAAACGGTGGAAATGTTTATATTTCAATCATTTTAAAACCTGAAAATATTGAACACTTAAACGAATTAACTCGCTATGTTGCTCTAATTGGAGCTAAAACACTAAAAGAATACGATTTAAATCCTCAATTTAAATATCCTAACGATATATTAATTAACGGTAAAAAAATTGCAGGCTTTTTGGCTGAAAGCGAATTTCTTGGAGCCACCTGCAAAGGCGTAATTGTTGGTTGCGGAATTAATTTAAATCTTGATAAAGATGAATTAAAAAACATTGATATTCCAGCAACATCTATATTTAACGAAACTGCCAAAACCGTTAATAAACAAGAATTTTTAGATAAATTTTTATCTAATTTTGAAAACGAATATAATGACTTTTTAACAAACGGAATAAAAGGAGAAGTGCTATGTTAAATCCTGAAGTATTGGCAACAGGCGGAACCACTATGGCTGTTGGAATGGGAATTGTTTTTTCATTCTTAGTTGTTTTGGTTTTTGCAATGCTAATTATGGCAAATGTGGTTGCGTGGTTAAATAAAGTATGCCCGCTACCAGAAGTTGCACCAAAAACAGTTAAAAAAGCTGTTAACAATGACGACTCAGCTATCGCTATTGCAATTGCAGCCGCAATGAACGCTTTAAAAAAGTAAACTACTAGTATTAAGAGGAAAATAAAATGGCAAAAAAATTAATCAAAGTTATGGATACCTCATTCCGTGACGGTTTCCAATCAGTATACGGGGCAAAAGTTCTAGTTGATGACTTTATTCCAGCCCTTCAAGCAGCAGTAGACGCTGGTATCAAACATTTTGAAACAGCTGGCGGTGCTCGCTTCCAAGTTCCAATTTTCTTCTGCAATGAAAATGCATTTGAAACAATGGATAAAATGAGAGCAGCTGTTCCATCAGATGTTGTGTTCCAATCATTATCTCGTGGCGTAAACGTTGTTGGTCTAAATTCTCAACCTCGTGACGTTATTGATTTACACGCTAAAATGTTTGCAAAACACGGCGTAAACGTAATTAGAAACTTTGACGCGCTAAACGATGTTAATAACTTAATTGATAGCGCTAAGTCAATTAAAGCACACGGTCTAAAACACGAAGTTACAATCACTATGATGGAACTTCCATTTGGATGCGAAGGTGCACATGACACTGCTTTCTATGAAAAAGTTTTAAGAAATATCCTAGATTCAGGTCTTCCATTCGATTCATTATGTTTCAAAGACGCTTCAGGTACATCTAACCCAAGAAAAGTATTTGAAACAGTTAAAATGGCTAGAGAAATTCTAGGTGCAGACGCTCATATTCGCTTCCACTCTCATGAAACAGCTGGCACAGGTTTAGCTGCATATTTGGCTGCTTTAGATGGTGGTGCTGATGGTATCGACTTAGCTATGAAACCTGTTTCAGGTGGCACAGGTCAACCAGACATCATTTCTATGTGGCACGCTTTAAAAGGTACAGAATATGACCTTGGTTTAGATATTAAAAAGATTATGGAAACAGAAGAAATCTTTAAAGAATGCATGAAAGATTATCCTCTTGATCCAACATCATTAGCTGTTAACCCAATCTTAATCCAAGCACCACTACCTGGTGGAGCTACAGCTACAACTGTTAATCAATTAAAAGATATGGGTATGATGGATAAGTTCCCAGCTCTTATCCAATCTATGAAAGAATGTGTTGAACGTGGTGGATTTGCAACATCTGTAACACCTGTTTCACAATTCTATGCTCAACAAGCGTTCTTAAACGCTACTCAAGGCGATTGGAAAGTTGCTAACCCAGGATATGCCAAGATGTTATTAGGTTACTTTGGTAAAACTCCAATGACTCCAGATCCTGAATTAGTAAAATGGGCTGAAGAAAAATTAAATATGGCTCCAACTACTGAAAAAGTTGTTGATATTAACGAAAAAGACCCAGAAAAAGGTTTAGCTGCAGCTAAAGCTAGATTAGAAGCTGCAGGACTTCCTGTAACTGACGAAAACTTATTTATCAGCGCAGCTTGTAAAGATGCAAATGTTGATAAAGGTATCGAATTCTTGTTAGGAAAAGGCGTTGTTTCAGTTAACAAATGTGCTCAAACAGCAGCGCCAGCCGCAACTTGCGCTACATCTAACGATGGTTACACAGTAACAGTTAACGGTAAAAAATATTGCGTTAAATTAGATGGCGCTAAAGCTACAGTTAATGGACAATCTTATGATGTTGCTGTTAAAGCAGGTATTGAAGAAACTACTTCTGCAAGTTCTGGCGAAGGTAAAGCAGTAACTGCAGCTCTACCTGGTAACGTTTTAAGAGTCGAAGTATCTGTTGGCGATGAAATTGCTGAAGGCGACGTACTTTTAGTTGTTGAAGCAATGAAAATGGAAACAGAAGTTAAATCTCCATATTCTGGTAAAGTAATTTCTGTAGAAGTTGCTCAAGGCGACACAGTTAAAAACGGTCAAACATTAGTAGTAATCGGTTAATAGAAAGGTTTTTGAAATATGTCAATTAATATTCAAGAAGCGCTAACCGGACTATGGAATTCTACCGGTATTGTAAATTTTGTTTTAGAAAAAGACCCAAATATTGATAACTGCATTGAGCAGTTAATGCACACTCACGGTCAAATCATAATGGTATTCATTTGTATGTTTCTATTATGGCTTGGTATTAAAAAACAATTTGAACCACTTTTGTTAGTTCCAATTGCATTTGGTGGCTTATTGGCAAACTTCCCTTGCGACCATAGTTTCCAAGAATTTATTTACAAGGTTGGTATCGACCCACAAATTGGTATCTTTCCACTAATCATTTTTATGGGCGTAGGCGCTATGACAGACTTTGGTCCATTGTTAGCTAACCCAAAAACAGCTTTATTGGGTGGCGCTGCCCAATTTGGTATTTTTGGTGCATTATTCTTAGCTCTACTTTTGGGCTTCAATTTATCACAAGCAGGCTCAATCGGTATCATTGGTGGTGCAGATGGCCCTACTTCAATTTTCGTAACTTCAAGATTAGCTCCTGATTTACTAGGTGCAATTGCTGTTGCAGCATATTCTTATATGGCATTAGTTCCACTAATTCAACCACCAATTATGAGATTATTAACAACTCCAGAAGAACGTAAAATTCAAATGAAACAATTAAGAGAAGTATCTCAAAGAGAAAAAATCGTATTTCCTTTAATGGTATTAACTCTTTGTGCAATCTTCTTGCCAGACGCTTGTCCTTTGGTTGGTTGCTTGGCATTCGGTAACTTATGTAGAGAATGCGGAGTAGTTGAAAGACTTTCAAATACAATGCAAAATGCTTTAATTAACATTGTTACAATTTTCTTAGGCTTAGCTGTTGGTTTAAAACTTCAATTTGACCACTTCTTAACCGTTGAAACATTGAAAATCTTGGTTCTTGGTATTTTTGCATTCTCTTTAGCAACTGCAGCTGGTGTATTAATGGCAAGATTGATGAATGTATTTTCTTCAAAAGACAACAAAATCAACCCACTTATTGGTGCAGCTGGCGTATCAGCAGTTCCAATGGCGGCTCGTGTTGCTAACAAAGTTGGTTTAGAAGAAAATCCTCAAAACTTCTTATTAATGCACGCTATGGGTCCAAACGTAGCAGGGGTTATTGGTTCAGCAGTTGCTGCTGGGGTATTACTTGCAATTTGCCCACACTAATAAGTCAAAACATAAATAAAAAAAGAGTTGGAAATAATCCAACTCTTTTTTTTAAGATTTTTTAATAAATTGCCTTAGCAAAAAATAAAATTATATAATACACGTGGGGTTTTATAGCCAAAAACGGATATCTTAGTGCTTAATAAGACAATAAATATTTTTGAAAATACCGACTTTAACACCTTTGCTTCAGAAATTGGTGGAGCAATTAAAGGTGCTTGCGAAAAATTTTGGGAACAAGACATAAAAATCGCAATACAAGCAGTTAACAGCTTCAGAGAAATCCGTGACGAAAAACTTATTTCAAATATTGATTTTTTCTCAAGCCAAATTAAAGTAGAAAACCACAAGCCTATTTTAATTAGACTAAGCAAAGAATTTATTGAATACATCCTAGATTCTAATCTTAGAAGCTCAAACGCCAAATTTGAATTCACAAAATTAACCCCGCTCGAAGTAAAAATTTTGAATGGTTTTTGCGAATTTTTATACAAAAGATTAAAAGAAGTGCTAATTTCTCCAAAAGAAGCAAAATTAAGCGAAAAGAGCGAAAAATACGTTAATATTGTATTTATTACAGAACCTAAAAACGAATTATGCTCAAAAATTATGATATCCATACCCCAAGATAGAATTAATTTAGCGCCACTTAAAAAAACGATATCCTTTAAAGATGAAGACTTTTTGACTTCAAAAACAACCGTGAAAATTAAAGCAGGTAGCTCAAAAATTACATTTGATGACCTTCAAAACCTTGCACCTGATGACATTATCGTTTTAGAAGAAAGTGAATTATCGAAATTAACGCTAATTTCAGGAGATGTTGAACAAAAATTCAACATCAAAATTAATCCATCTTTAATTGTTAATCTTAACAATGACGAAGATGACGAAGAAGATATACAAAACACTTATGAAGAGGTAACCATGGGAAAAAATTTGTGGGACGATATACAAATTGAAATAGATGCCGAATTTGATAAAGTTAAAATGACAATTGGCGAACTAAAACAAATTACACAAGGTCAAATCATAGATTTGGGCTCAATTTTCGACAATGAAATTTCACTATATGTTGAAGATAGAAAAGTTGCCAAAGGCGAATTGATTATTATAAACGATAGATATGCCGTTAGATTAAACGAAGTGTTAAACTCCAATAGTCAAAGTGCGCCAATTAACGCAAAAGTTAACGTTGCAGCGCAACCGCAACCTAAACCTCAGGCTGCCACACAAGCAAAACCACAGGCACCTCAAACAAAACCACAGGCACCTCAGGCAAAACCAACACCAGCCAAAGTGCAACCAAAAGCACAAAATGATACAGAAGAATTTGACTATTCAGACTTTGAAAAATAAGGAACCATTTTAAAATGATGACATACGTTACAGCTTTTATTTTCTACACTCTTGCGATGATTGGCATTATGCTAATCGGATTTGTTGTGTATAAAAAAACATACGAAAATGCAAAAGGTGACAATAAAGGCTTAATTAAAATAATTGATAGCACCCCAATCGGCAACAAAAAAATGCTTCTTGTAGTGAAAATAAAAAATGAAAAATTTTTAATTGCCTCAGGAGTTGAGCACACAACATTTTTATCAAAACTAGAAGACGACAATACAAGCGAAAAAGCGGAATTTAGCAAAGAAATAACCAAAGAAGAAGTACAAAGAAGTGTTCTTGATGAAATCTATGAACAAAATTTTGCACCAACAAAAAAAGAGGTGCGTTTTGATGACCCTCAAAAAGTAAGAGCAGCAAAAATTCAAAAACAATTCAAAGAATTATACGAAAAAGACGAAGAACCTCAAATTAAAACAAACAAAGAGGCTAACAATCGCAAAGAAGTAATGAAACAACTGCTTAAAAAATTAAATTCTGAATCGAATATCAAAAACGGGAGCAATTTTTAATGGATAGTTTATTAAAAGACATAAACCCTGTTTTCCAGCTATTAATTACAATGGCGGCATTTTCGCTATTGCCATTTATTTTTGTTTCAATGACCCCATTTTTAAGATTTACCGTTGTTTTTTCAATGCTAAAAACCGCAATGGGAACAAATTCTGTTCCACCAGCAATAACCTTAATTGGCTTATCTTTAATTTTGACAATTTACACAATGTCTCCAACTTTTGACAACATGTATAAGGCATATCAAGTGCCATATCAAAAAAATAAAAATGTCGTAGAGGCACTAAACGCAAGCTCTAAACCTCTAAAAGAATATATGCTGAAACAAACACGTCAATCAGATTTAGCGTTTTTTGTTGAAAAAACAAGGCGTGTCGCTCCTAAAACACCAGATGAGTTAACGCTATGGGAAGTTGCACCTGCATATATTATTTCTGAACTTAAAACAGCTTTTGAAATCGGTTTTATAATATATGTGCCGTTTATTGTTTTAGACCTTGTGGTCGCAAACATATTGCTAGCACTCGGTATGTTTATGTTATCTCCTCAAATCGTTTCAACTCCGTTTAAACTTTTAATATTTATCGCAGTTGACGGATGGAGCTTAATTGTAAAAGGACTTGTGGAGAGTTTTAATTAATGGAAGCTTTAGTAGAATTTTTAGGAAAAGGATTTATGGTAATGCTATCAGTTAGCTTACCTTGTGTTCTAATGGCGGCTCTTGTTGGTTTAATTGTTGGTATTTTACAAGCAGTTACCCAAGTTCAAGAACAAACAATCGCAGCAGCACCTAAAATTATTCTTGTATTCCTTACAATAGTCGTTTTAGGCGGTTATTTTATCAAAATTCTAACAAATTATATTTACGAAGGAACAAACCTTGCTTTTAATATAATTCCTAAAAAAGAAGATTACGTTCTTCCGCCTAATTATTACAAATATACTCGTCCGTTTAGCGCCGAAATGCAAGATAAAATTAAAAATGACAGCTCTTTAAACAAAGCGCTTTTAAACAACGGCAACATCTCTTGGGATAAAAAAGCAACAAAAAGACAAATTTACATCAACTCTAAACAAACACCAACAGTTGAACCTAATTTCATTGAAAGAATTAAAATTCAACAAAACAGCAAATAGGAAATAATATTGGACGAAATTTTAAAACAGTTTGCTCTTTATTTTCCGGAACTAAACAATGCTTTGGGTGCCGGCATTATGGTGTTTTTAAGACTCGTTGGAATGATGAGATTAGCTCCTGTTTTATCTAAAAGCGAAATTCCTGCAATGGTAAGATTATCTTTTGCGCTAATTTGTACAGTAATTTTAGTTGGAGTAATTAAGCCCCAGCCACCTGGTCCCGACACACCAATTTTTATGTGCATGTTTTTAAATTTTATTTTTGGTGCAATCATAGGTTACGTTGCAAACTGCATTTTAGCAGCGATACTTGCTGGCGGAGATATGATTAACACGCAAATGGGTATGTCTTCAGCAATGATAATGGACCCAAGCACAAAAAGCCAAGTAAGTATTATGGCAAACTTTTTTTCAGTCTTGACTCTATTAATTTTTATTTATTCTGGTGGTGTATATTGGCTATTTAATGCACTTATTAAAAGCTTTGAACTATTTCCTATGTATAGCGTTAATTTCCATTTTGAAAACATTGTTAATGTCGAATATTTAAGCAAAATTACAGGAAACATTTTATTCACAGGCTTACACATTGCAGGTCCAATTTTGCTTGCAACCTTAGCTCAAGATATCATTTTAGGGATTATTTCAAAAACAGCACCACAAGTTAACGTATTTTCTTTAAGCTTCTTATTTAAACCTGTAATGGGTGCTTTTATTTTGATTGTAATTTTGCCAATGCTAATCAATGTAATAACAGATTATTTAACATCACATGCTAGCATATTTTAAATTTTAATTTCTTTTTTTATTCTTTTTGGCTTGTCTGGTTTTGGTTTCATGCATGTCCAAAGAACATTTTTAATGTATGGTGCAATTAAAATAATTAAAATGCTGAAAATAATGTCGTATAAAATATTGCCAAGACTAATTTCAGTCAAAATTGGAATTACCAAACCAAAGCTGATAACTCTAAATATCGCAAGTAAAATACAGTACAAAAATCCACAAATATGAATTGCTAAAACACCAAAAACAGCGGCAAGTATTCTATATTTGAAATTTTGAGAAATATTTAAAATATATCCTGCAATTGCAATTGCAAATATAAAACCAAGCATATAGCCAAATAAATAGTTTTGAAGATAATCAAATCCACCGCCAAAAACAAAAATCGGCCAAATAAAAAAGCCTACTATCATATAACAAGCAAACATCAACGTAGAATAGCTTTTACCTAAAATATATATGATAAATATCATTGCCGGCAACAATGGGCTGTATGAAACAATTTTTGTAAAACTTACAAATCCTTCCCCTGGCAACAATTTAGACCAAGGATGAGAAAAGTTTATTTGTGTAAAAGTTGCTACAATTAAAATTAAAAAGCACAAACCGCACACCACAAGAGTGCCGATTGTTAATGGTGTACGCTCACCTTTATGAATATATTGTTGAAAAATATCCTTATAACGTTTGTTTATCATAAACTCTCTCAATAACTTAATTGTATCACCACAATAATCTTTATACGAGGGATTTGTTTAATTCATTATATAAATCTTTATATTTTTTATCAAAAATGTTTTCACTCCACATAATGAGAGCATCTTCGTTGTTATCTTGATAATATTTTTTTCTAACACCCAAAGATTTAAAACCAAATTTTTCATACAAATGAATAGCTTTTTCGTTAGACACCCTAACTTCAAGAGTAATGTATTTAATTTTTTCCCTATAACATTCATCAATTGAAGCTAAAAGCAATCTATGCGCTAATTTTTTGTTTTGATAATCAGGATGAACAGACAAATTTGTGACATGAGCTTCGTCCACAATTTTCCAAATTCCCATGTATCCAACACATTTTTTATCAGAATTTAGCACACAACGATATGTTGAAATTTTGTTTGATAATTCCGTTAAAAAAGATTCTCTTGACCAATGGTGCGCACCGTAACACATTTCTTCTATTTGAAGAATGTCATCGATATCATCATGGGTCATTTCTCGAATTGTAAAATTGCTCATGGTTTTATAGTAGCATATCAATTTTTTAATAAAATACATTTTTTACAATAAAAAATGCCACCCTATAAAAGAGTGGCATTTTCAAATTTTATTTTTCTTAAAAACTTTCTGCAATTAAGAAAGATTTTTGTTCAACTTGGTCTGCATCCATCAAACCACGATTTAATTGCGTATATTTTGCGCCTCTAGAATTAAATTTTCTTTTTAAGAATTCGTATGAAACCTTTGGATCGCATTGCTCACCGCAAGTAAATAAATCTACTGCGGCATATCCAAACTCAGGCCATGTATGAATTGCCAAATGACTTTCTGAAATGATTACAACACCTGAAACACCGTGTGGAGCAAATAAATGGAAACATTTATTAACGATTGTAGCGCCACATTCAAGAGCTGCGTCTAACATATATTTTTCTACTAATGCCGGATTATTTAAAACGTTTGGGTCACAATCAAAAAATTCTGCTAATATGTGACGTCCTAAGTATGCTTGTTGTTGTGTTTCGGTAGCTTTTTCAGTCATTCCGATAGGTGTCATTACTGCCAATTCATATTCCCCCTTATGGTTTACTATTACATTTGTTGCAAGAACAAATATACACTATAACAAAAAAACATGCAACATGAAAACTTGACTATTTTTACATAAAATTTTAACAAATTTTAATATGATTTCAATTTAGCCTTCTGTTCTTATTTTTTGAGTGCTAGAATAATTTTATATGATTAAAGATGTGCAAAATGAAAAAGATTTGAGAAATATTCCAATTCAAAAAGTTGGCGTAAAAGATGTTGAAATTCCACTAAGAATTGAAAGAAAAACTCAAAACAACAAACCAGAGCTTGAAACGGTTTATGCTAAAGCTAAAATGTCTGTGAGCTTACCTTGCGAATACAAAGGAACTCACATGTCTCGTTTTATTGAAATTTTGCACGATTGCCAAAAAGAAACCCTTGTTTCAACCGATGTTGAGCAAGTTCTTTGCAGTATGAAAAAAAAATTAGATGCAAAAAGCGCATATTTAAAATTCAGCTTTAAATATTTTCTCAAAAAACAAGCGCCTGTATCTAAATTAAAATCTTTAATGTGTTACGATTGCGCTTTTGAAGGCGAAATCGACGAAAATAACGACTATAAATTTTATCTTATTACACATGTTCCAATCACAACTCTTTGTCCTTGTTCTAAAGAAATTTCACAATACGGAGCACACAACCAAAGAGCATTATTAAAAATCAAAGTTAGTTATGATAATGACAAACATATTTGGCTTGAAGATTTAATTCAAATGGCGGAAAATTGCGCTAGTTGCGAAATTTATCCTCTTTTAAAAAGAGAAGATGAAAAATTTGTCACAGAAACGGCGTATCAAAATCCTAAATTTGTGGAAGATGTTATTAGGGACATTGTTTCAAAATTAAATTCAAACGAAATAATAAATTTCTACGAAGTTGAAGTTGAAGCCTTTGAATCAATCCACGCTCACAATGCTTGGGCATATCAAAAATGTGCAAAATAAGATAAAATAGATGTATGATTGAAATTAAAAATATAGTTTTTACCTCTAACGGTCTAAATTTTATAAAATACTTAAGGTGTTTTATAAATCATCTTTTGCCTTTAAGAATTAAATTTGCAAACGAAAGTTTTGTGGCACTTGTTGATAATAAAAACACAGCACTAATTACTCTTGATAAAGATTCAAAAAGCCACACTCGTTTTAAAATTACAAAATTAATATTAGAAGAACACTCTGCTTCTGTTGCAGTTCAATTGGTTAACTATGTTATTTCAAAATACGGAGCTCAAGGGGCAAATTCCTTCTATGTTGTGGTAGATGAGCGCCAAGCAGACTTACTAAATATTTTTAAAAACGAAATGAGCTTCAGAGCTTGCGGATATGAATATTTGTATAAAATTAATTCTATAAACACAACACAACAAATATTTTTAAGTCCATTCAAAAAAGAACGAGTTAACGAAATTTGCAATTTTTATAATGAAAATATTAATTCATTCAACAAAGTTTTATTTTCAAGACAAAATTATCAATTTTCAAACGGCTTTGAAAAATATGTTTTTTATAATGATGATGAAACAAAAATTTTAGGTTATTTTGAAGTAGCAACTAAAAACAATTGCGATTATTACATCAATTTTTCAATAGATTTTGCCTACAATATCTACATCATAGACGCAATAAAATTTATCTATTTAAAACTAAAACATAAGCAAAAAAACTTCAACCTATACATCAAAGTTAAAGATTATTTCATGAATTCCAAAGAATTATTGGCGATTTTAAAAGAAAACAACATTGAATTTACTTCAAAAAGCCAAATTTTAGCAAAAGATTACTATCGAGAAGTTAAAGAAAATAATCTTTTCAAAAATGCAAAAATTATCTTCAACGACCCAACAACTGCTTAAAATTAGACTTTTCTTTTAAACACGCAAACTGTTTCAACATGATGAGTATAAGGGAATAAGTCCACTCCTTGAACAAATTGAGGAATAAAACCATCCTCAATTAAATAAGACATATCTCTTCTTAAAGTTTGAGGATTGCATGAAACATAAATTATATTTTTTGCTAATTTTGAAATAGCTTTTAAGCCTTCTTTTTCACAACCTGAGCGAGGTGGGTCAAGTATGACATAATCAAATGAGCGTTTTTGTTTTTCAAAATTTAAAAAATGTTTTTTAGCGTCACCTTCTAAAATTTCAAAATTTTCAATATTATTCATTTTAAAATTATCATAAGCCATCGAAATAGCGTTTTCATTTTCTTCAACAAGAATGATTTTAGAAGCCTTTTCGCTAACATATATTCCAATCGCTCCAACTCCACCATAGGCGTCTAAAACAGTTGAATTTGGCTCAATATTTTCTTTTACAATATCAAATAAATTAACTGCTGACTTAGGATTTACTTGAAAAAAGCTTGTAGCTCCAATTTTATAACTTTTATCACCAAGTTTTTCAATTATATAATCATTTCCTGCAATTTTTAAAGTATCAAAACCTAAAATTTTATTTGTTTTTTTATCGTTAAAATTAACAAAACCGCCAGCTATAGCCTTGTATTGCGACATTAATTTTTTGAAAAATTTAAAAATTTTACTTTCATAATCAATAAAATTTTCCTGATTACAATTCAGCACCAAAGTCAACAGAATTTCATTACTATAAGATGAAATTCTAAAAAGAACATTTTTCAATAATCCCTTGTTGGTTTTTTCGTCATAGCAATCAAGTTCAAAATTGTCTCGAATAAATTGGGCAATATCGTTAACTATTTCAACTTGCACAGGGCAATATTTGATATTCGTTAAATCATGCGAATTTTCTTTGTAATAACCCAACAATATTCTTTTTGAATTTTTTGTTTGAGAAGCAGGATATTGCACTTTGTGGCGATAAAATTTATCATCAGGACTTTTTTTACAAGGATATATTTTATCTTCACTTACAATATTTTTAAAAATATCTTTTAAAATTTCTGTTTTTTGTTCAAGTAAAAAATCATAAGTTGCAATTTGACAATCGCAACTGCCGCAGGCATTATATAGTGCACAAAACGGTTTAATTCTATTTGGAGAGTCAAGAATTTCAACAATTTCCCCTCGTGCAAATTTTTTGTTTAAAGAAGTTATTTTGATTTTTAATTTATCTTTCGCAAGAGAATTTTTAACAAAAACAACAAACTGCTCATCACCAACTCGAGCAAGTCCATCTCCACCATAAACAGTTTTTTCAATAACAACTTCTAAAATATCGCCTAATTTCATCAGTAAACAAAATACCTATCAAAATCTATATCATCAAACGAACAAAGAAGTTGATAGATTTCATCTTCTTCATCAAGTCTTTGATATTTATATTCGTCAAATTTCCAAAATTTAGGATTTATCCCGCTACAGCGCACAATATTATGTTCAGATAATATTTTTAATTTCTTTTTAACTATATCTAAATCAAGCCCAACTCGCTTGGACAATTCAACAGCCGTAATTCCTTGGGGGTTTGAATGTTTTTCCGGAGTCAAAAACATAAGCTCTAAACCAACGAGCTTCAATGCCTTATCTTCATTTTCGTAATCATATTCAAACATACTACTATAATACCCTAATTTGTGTTATTATTTAAGTATGAAAAAGATTTTTTTCATACCTTTAATATTATTGCTTTTTCAAGCGCCATCAATTGCAGTCACTTTTGGTCATTTTTATTCTGAAACTGATTATGGTTTAATAGACGGCTTTAAATGGAATTTCTTTAATCGTGAAGGAAAACCTGTTGTTCAAATTAAATCTGAAACAAAAGAAGAACAAGAAAGAATTGAAAGAGAAAAAAATAAGCCTAAAGAAGAACAAGACGACATTAGGCTTTACAGATTTATGCTTGATAATACTGTAGCTTTTTAATTATTTTTTTCTTTAACTACAGTATAAATATATGGTTTTGAAAAATATTTATTAGCAACCTCAATAACATCGCTTTGAGATACTTCAGAAATTAGTTTTTTATATTCTTCAATTGCGTTTAAGTTATACCCTAAAACACTGTACCAATTTAAAATATTTGCTTCATCCATATTTGTTTCTAAAGATAACAAAAATTGACCCAAAATCTTATCCTTAGCATCGTTAAGCTCTTTTGTTGTTACCATTTCTTTTTTAATAGTTTCAATTTCTTTTAATATGCCTTGTTTTGCTTGCTCAACACTATTTGCGTTTGTTCCAATATAAGCCACAAAAGCACCGTCTAAAATGTTTGTTAATAGGTCTGAACCAACAGCATAAGCAAGCCCTTGCTCTTCTCTTAATTTAACAAACAAACGAGAAGACATGCCATCGCCCAAAATTGCGTTAATCACGTTCAAAACCGCAATATCTTTTCGATTGTATATGCCTGTTGTTTTAAAACCAAGCGCAAGCCAATTCGCTTGTACTTCATTTTTATATAGCATTGTTTCAATGTTTTTTTCAGGTTGATATGCACTAAAACTCATATCTTTATAGTTAAATTTTGAACCTTTTTTATTTGGTTTAATAATTTCATCTAATTTTGAAATAACATAATTGTTATCTATATCCCCAACAACAGTTATAGCCATATTTTGAGGATTAATAACTCTTGAATAATATTCGACTATATCATCACGAGTAACTTTATTAATATTATTCAAAACAAATGTTGAATTTTGCCCATAAATAGTATTTAAAAATGCAAGTTTTTTAAACTCGTCAAAAACATAAGAAGAAGGGCTATCGGAAACACTTTTTAGCTCTTGAATTTTTCTTTGTTTAATTTTATTTATTTCAAAATCTGAAAATACAGGGTTATTTATCACTTCGTTTAGAACAACAAATGCTTTATCTAAATTATCTTTTGTTGATTGAATAACGATTGAAAAAATATCATTAGAAGAAGAAACGCTCAATTTTATTCCATTTTCATCTAAAAAAGTTGCAAATTGAGAATTTGTAAAATTCTTAGACCCCGTTGTAACACTTGACGCTGCTAGTGCTGCGCTTGTTGGTTTCTTTTCAATTGCTTTTGAGCCTTTTATTGAAATATCAATCGCTACAATTGAATTTGTTTTTTTCTCTTTTGTAATTAAAGTTGCACCATTATTCAACAAAACTTTTTTTACATTGTCTTTTGCTTCTAAAACCTTAACAGCACCCCAATTGTGCTTTTCTTCAACGTTAGATACTTTTTTAAACGCCATTGGACGAACCACGCTAAGTGCATATTTATCTAAAGTTAAATATTTTTTAGAAACATTAATAATATCTTGAGTGCTTACTTTATCAATGTTTTTCAAATAATTTTCATAGTAATTAACGTCTGTTGAAAAAGTAAAATCATACCCTAAATCTTCAGATATATTTGAAATTGATTCTCTTGAATAGTATGTGTCTGTTTTAATTTGGTTTTTTGCTTTAGTTAAAAGATTTTCATCAAATTCACCTTTTTGAATTTTTTCTAATTCTTCAAACAAAAGTTCTTTTGCACAATCTTCTTTTTGAGGTTCAAGAGTCAAATAAATATAAAACATGCCAGAATCTTTTTGAGAATAATTTCCCGCAGAAACAGACAACACATTTTGAGTTTCTTCCTTTAATTTTTGATTTAAAATTGAGCTTTTCCCACTTGTTAACATTGTTGATAAAACATCAAGAGCATAATTATCTTGGGGTTGAGAGAACTTTGGAGCTAAGAAACCAAACATAATATGAGTTTTGTTTATATCCATGGTTTCTTCTTTAATTTCAATTTTATCCAATGATTTTATACGTGGATATTTTACTTTTGTTTGTTTTTTCTTTGTTTGTTTAAACGCATTAGCAACGCTTTTTAAGGCTTCTTCCTTATTTACATCTCCAACAATTACAGTTGTATATGCATCTGGCGTGTAAAATTTATTAAAATAATCTAAAATTTCTTCTCTTGTAACGTTTTCAATAACTTCTTTTGTGCCAATTACGCCTCTTTTATATGGGTGATTTGATTTTGAATAAACAACCTCATACAAATTATCAAAAACTCTTCTTGAAGGACTATCTTTAACTCTTGAAATTTCTTCAATCACAACAGGGCGTTCACGCTCTAACTCTTTTCTTGGAATTAGCGGATTTTGAAGCATATCAGCATGAAGTTCAAGCGCCAAATCAAAATGAGCAGAAGGAATTTGGATATAATAATGAGTATAATCTTTGCTTGTTGCTGCGTTAACTTGCGCACCTTTTGAATCCAAAATTCTATCCATAGTTCCTGTTGGATATTTTTGAGTTCCTTTAAAGAAAAGATGTTCTAAAAAATGACTAATACCTGTTGTTTTATCATTTTCATTGATTGAACCTGTGTTAATCCAAGTATCAATTTTAACAATATTATTGTCTTTAACTTCTTTTATGATAACTTTTTGACCTGATGGCAAAGTGTTTACGCTTAAGCCTTCTTCAAGCGCAAAAACTGTTGTAGCGCAAAAGCTCAACACTGTTAAAATTATGGCAACTTTTTTCATTATTTATCCTCTGATTCTAAATGTCTTTCACTTTTAATTCGCAACACATCTGACAAGAGTTAAACACCTGCGAATATTTAAGATTTTTTCTAAAACAACAATATTTTGTTGAATTAATTATTTCTTTCAAACTTTGTTCTTTTATATTTCCCATTTTATATGATAAACAAGGATAAATATCCCCCATAGGATTTATTATTGTATTTGAATATGGATACAAACAGGGATTATAAATTTCTTTTACGTCTTTATCTTTATATTCTGTGAAAAATTTTCTAATTAAAGCAATTTCTTTTTCACTATCTGTGTTATCAAATTTTGGCGAAAAACGAATTTTTGTTTTAGAAAATCTTTTCATTTTGCATATTTCACGATAAACCTTTTCAAACTCATCCATATCAAAATATTGCTCAATTGGATATGTTGACTTATAAAAAACTTCGTCAAATGCAGTATATAATTTTGAATTTTGTTTTAAATTGTTATTTCTCAAAAAGGAAATAGATAAATAATCAAAACCTTTATTTGTACAATATTGATATAATTTTAAAATATCTTCCAAATTATCTTTTAAAACAATTGTTTTAATATCAATCATCAACTTAGAACCTCTTTCTCTGCATTGATGTGAAAGATTGTCTAAATTATCGACTATTGTATTAAAAATTCCTTCTTTGCCTCTATTCTTATCATGATTTTCCTTCCAACCATCTAAAGAAACACTTAAAAGCAACATTTTTGACTCAATAAAGGAATCAATTATTTTATCGTTAATTAAAACACCATTTGTAACTACATTAACTTTGCCCATTACTCTTTTTGAAGTTTCTTCCAAAATGTCACAAAAATCATTTCGGATTAACGGTTCTCCACCAACTAAAGTTACAAAAGAATAAAATGGGATTTGATCAATTATATTAAACCAATCATTTGTACTTAATTCATCTTTAACCCTATCTTGTCCTACATAACAATATGGGCAATTCAAATTACACAAATGAGTTAATTCAAAGAAATATCTCAAAGGTAAAATTGCTTTATTTCTTTTTTCCATAAAGCGACAGTAATTTATTGCGCCATAGGCGTTTCGGACAAAGTCAAAAATTTTAGAAGGGCTTAAATCCATAGTTTAATTATACTCTATTTTTCACATAAAAGTAAGAGTTATATGATATTATTAATTAAAAAAGGAGTTTATATGAACCACGAATTTAAAGTTGACTATGAAAAATGTGTAAAATGCGGTATGTGCATTGAAAATTGCCCAACAAAAGCACTATCACCCGATGATTACAAATCTCCAAAAATGGAACATGCTAAAAATTGTATGTTATGCCAACATTGTCTTGCGATTTGTCCTGTTGGCGCAATTTCAATTCAAGGAAAAAACCCTGATGAATCTGCACCAATTAAACAAATTAACAGCGACGATATTTTAAATTTAATTCAATCAAGAAGAAGTATTCGAAAATATAAGCAAGAAAATGTTGACAAAGAAACAATCCAAAAATTAAAAGATATGCTAAATTATGTTCCAACAGGAAAAAATAACCACGCTCTACATTTTTCATTCATTGAAGATATCAATGTTATGCACGATTTTAGAGCAAAAGTTAACAGCGCTATTATCAACTTTTTAAACAAAAAACCAATTAAATATCTATCAGAAAAATTTAATAAATTTGATAAAATGAAAAACACTCTTTTAAAGGGAAATGATGTAATTTTTAGAGATGCGCCTCATCTTGTAGCTGTAAGCGCTCCAATTGACTCTTCTTGTCCGCAACAAGATGGAATTATTGCACTATCATACTTTGAATTATACGCAAATTCCTTAGGTTTGGGCACTTGTTGGTGTGGATATGCTCAAGCTGTGCTAAAATTTTTCCCTGAATTTATTGAATACTTACAAATTCCAAAAGGACACATTCCAATTTATGTTATGCTTTTTGGCTATAAAAATATTGAATACAAAAGAACCACTCAACCAACTCCATACTCTTTTACAACAGTTGAAAGACACGAAGTTGAAAACAATATTTTCCAAAAATTAAAAAGAACTTTTTGGAACATTATAAAATAGCCTAAATTCGTTCATAAATCTTAACAACATTGAAAAACGCTCCCAATGATATATTATATTATTGGGAGTAGTTATAACTTTGGATAAAATTAGTATTGGAATAAATCAGTGAACGAACACGTTAAATTATTAATTGAGGACATTAAAAAGCTTTGGCTTAAATTAGACATAAATCAAAAATTTTCTATTGCGGCATTACTAGTAGCAATGTTTGTCGTGGGCATATTTTTCATCTTTAAAGCAACTGAACCAAATTGGACAGTTTTATATTCAGACTTATCTAAAGAAGATGTTAAAGGAATAACCGAAAGCTTGAAAAAAAGCGGTTGGGCATACAAGCTTTCAGAAGACAAAACAGCAATTCTAGTTAGAAATCAAGACAAAGAAGACTTAAGACTTTTTGTTGCAGAAAATGACTTAATTAAAGACACCACAGGCGGTTTTGAATTATTAGACGACCTTCAATTAGGTTCAACTGATTTTAAAAACAAACTTACAAAACAAAGAATATTCCAAGGAGAATTAACTCGCTCTATTGAAAAAATCAATGGTGTTAAAAAAGCAAGAGTTCAACTAGCTGAACCTGAACGCTCAATTTTTTCAGACAACGACGAAGAGCCTTCTGCAAGCGTTGTTTTAATTTTAGAACCAAGCGTTAGATTAAAAGCAAGCCAAATTCTTGCAATTAAAAATCTTGTAGCATATTCTGTTCCAAGATTAACAAACGACAGAGTGTTTATTACTGACCAATTTGGAAATGTTTTATCTGAAGATGTTTCAAAAAATTCTTCAGACATGCAAACATATAGAACAAACTTTGAAAAAGAAGCAGCTAAAAAAATCAAAGATACTCTTGAAACCATCATGGGAAAAGACAATGTTTCTGTTCAAGTTTCTTCCGTTATGGATTTTAATCAAACAAGAGCAACAATTGAAAGCTATACTCCAAACAAAGACACAAACGCAGGCGTTGTTTTAACTCGTCAAGGAGAAAAGGAAGTTTATTCAAACCCTAAGGATTTACCTTCCAACCAAAAACAACAACAAAACCAAGGTGCTGCTCCAACTCAAGCACAACAACTAGCGCAAGCTCAAATGAACAATATCGCTGCAGCGCAAAACGAAAATCCGCTATTAAACCAAGCGCAAGGAGCAAGTGCAGCGCAAAATGTGGTTGAATTACCATTAAACGAAACACCTGCTAAAACAACAAATTATTACGACACTGAATACGGCAAAAATAAAGATGACGTTAAAAAATTAAGCTACGAAAAAGAAAAATCAGCAACAACTTACGCTGTGACAAAAGAAATCAAGCAAGTAGTTTATGCTCCAGGTTCAGTCATTAGAATGAGCGTTGCAGTTGCCGTAAATAAAATTTTAACAGATGCAGAAAAAGATGAAATTAAAAATCTTGTTATGGCAGCAGCTGGTATGGATTCTTCAAGAGGCGATGTTGTAAACGTATCTAGCTTAAAATTCACAGGCATAGATAAAACTGAAGAACTAGAACAAAGCAAAAAAGAACAACAAGAATTCGTTTTAGAAGTACTAACATTCATATTTAAAAATGTTTCTCCTGTATTTATTATTCTAATTCTTGGTTTAATTGCGCTACACAACTTTGGAAATATATTCAAAGCTCCAAAACCAGAAGAAGACGAAATTATTACAGAAGAAGAAACTTTTGACAATCTTCCAAGTTTTGACCCATATTTAGCACTTCAAAACAACCAAACAAACACCGATGATTTCTATCAACAAGAAATTCAATTTACTTCTGTTGTAGACAAAAAGAAAAGCGAAATCATCAACTCAATTCTTGAAAATCCTGAAGAAGCAGCAAGAATTCTAACATCATATATTAAAGAATAAGAAAGACAGATAAATGGCAAATATACGTTTAGAACAAATGACACCAACACAGAAGGTTGCAGCCCTTTTAATTACCCTAGGGCCAAGCGCAGCCTCTGAAATTATGAAAAATATCGAAGATGACGGTGCTCTTGAACAAATTACAATCGAAATTGCCGGCTTAGCAAAATTACCACAAGATGTCATTGAATCTATCGTTGATGAATTCCACGCAGTCTTTCAAGCTTCTTCAATGCTTGCAGCAGGCGGTATGGCGTACGCTCGTGAACTATTAGAAAAAGCTTATGGAGCTAACGAAGCAAATGACATTTTAAACAGATTAGTTACAATTTTAAACTCTAATCCATTCCAATTTTTTAACGAAGCAGACCCTGTGCAATTAGCTACTTCCTTCCAAAATGAAAATCCTCAACTGATTGCGCTAATTTTGGCATATTTAAAACCAGAACAATCTGCAAAAGTTTTAAATTGCTTAGCTCCTAACATTCAACATCGTGTTGCACTAAAAATTGCACAAATGCAAACAACAAATCCTGAAGTTATTTCAGAAGTTGAAAAAATTGTTGAATCGAGATTTTCTAATGTTGTTGCTTCTGACTTCTCACAAGCAGGCGGCACAAAAACTCTTGCTAATATCTTAAACAGCACAGATAGGGCAACTGAAAAGAATGTAATTGAAATGATGGAAGTTGAAACCCCTGAATTAGCAGAAGATGTAAGAAGTCTTATGTTCGTATTTGAAGACATTATCCAGCTTGACGATTCTTCTATTCAAAGGGTTTTAAGAGAAGTTGACTCAAGAGATTTAGCTACATCTTTAAAGGGTGCTAAAGAAGAAGTTAAACAAAAAATTCTTAAAAACATGTCAGAACGTGCACAAAGCGTACTTTTAGAAGATATTGAATACATGGGTCCTGTTAGAACCAAGGAAGTTCAAAAAGCGCAATCAAAAATTGTTGGCGTAATCAAAGCGCTTGAAGCAGTTGGCGAAGTTACTATCTACCGTGGTGGTCAAGAGGACGAATTAATTGAGTAAGTTAAAATTAAATAAAATTAATTTTGATGAATCAGATTTTCTTGTTGAGGTAACTAAAGAAAAAACAAAAGAAACAAAAACAGACAAGCCTTCACAAGTTGATATTGAAATGCAAAAAAAAGCTCAAGATTTATATACTGAAGCCAAGCTTATTTTAAATCGTGCCAAAGATGAAGCCCAACAAATTGTTGACAATGCAAATAAAGAAGCTCTTGAAATAAAAGAAAAAAACGAAGAAGAAATATTAAAAAGAAAAGAAGAAATAATAGAGCAAGCAACTCAAAGGGCAGATGAAATAATTGAAAATGCTCAAAAAAAATCTCAAGAAGATACCCAAAACTTGATAAATTCTTCAAAAGAAAATATTGAACAAGAAAGAATAGAAACTATTAAAAATGCCTATGAAGAAGGGCACAGGGAAGGACTTGAGCATATTCAAGAAGAACTTGAAGAAAAAATTGCTGACTTCAATAACTTTTGCAAAAATCAATATGAAGTAAGAGATAAAATTTTAAAATCAGCAAACAAAGATATCTTGGACTTAGTTATAAATATCTCAAGAAAAATTCTTTTGAAAGAAATCGATTTCGCTGTGCTTGATAAAATAATTAAAAGCACAATTTCTCTTTTAGAGAAAAAAGAAAATATAAGCATAATTTTGTCTGAAAAATATGCAAAATTATTATATGAACACCAAAAAAAGAGTTTGGCACAAGATATTGAATTTAATTTTGAAGATTTTAAACAATATGACAACTTCAATATTGTCTACAACCCTTCATTTGACGAAGATACGATTATTGTAGAAAACCTAAAAGAAAGATATGACGCATCAGTTAACTCTCAGCTAGACGTTATTATAAGAAATATTTATGATAATTCTCAAAATGGAAAACTAGATTTAGAACAATACACGCAAGATGAAGCTGAATGAACTTGAAAAAATCGTTAATAGCTCTAAACCAATTTCAAAAATCGGAAGAATTATTGAAATCATTGGGCTTACAATAATTGCTGATGGCCCTGTTTCTTCCATTGGGGATTTGTGTCACATTGTTCAAGACGGAATTAAAGACATAATTTATTGTGAAGTTGTAGGTTTTAGAAAAGATTGTGTTTTATTGATGCCCCTAGGTTCGATTGAAGGACTAAGAGCAGGCGCAAAAGTAATTAACACAGGAACAAGCATGAAAGTTAAGGTTTCTGAAACTTTATTGGGAAGAGTTTTAGATGGGCTTGGAAACCCAATTGACGATAAAGGCGAAATCATCGCCGACGAATATTACCCAACAAACGCCGCTATTATTAATCCAATGGATAGAAAACCAATTGATGAACCACTTTCTCTTGGACTTAGAGCAATAGATGGATTAAACACTATAGGAAAAGGTCAAAGGGTAGGAATTTTTGCAGGCTCAGGCGTTGGAAAATCAACAACTCTTGCAATGATGGCAAAAAATACAGAAGCTGACATCAACGTAATAGCGCTGATTGGAGAACGTGGAAGAGAAGTTAGAGAATTTATTGAAAACACCATGGGTGTTTCTGGGATGAAGCGCTCAATTGTTGTTTGTGCAACATCTGAACAACCTGCCTTAGTTAAAATTAAAGCAAGCTTTGTAGCTTGCGCTATTGCTGAATATTTTAGAGACAAAGGCAAAAATGTTCTTTTTATGCTAGATAGCGTAACTCGTATCGCACTAGCACAAAGAGAAGTAGGACTCGCAGTTGGTGAACCGCCAGCAACTCGTGGTTATACTCCTTCCGTTTTTGCGCTTTTACCTAAATTTTTAGAACGTGCAGGAGCCAGCAAAACAGGAACAATCACAGGTTTATATACTGTTCTTGTTGAAGGGGACGATATGAATGAACCCATTGCAGACGCCGCAAGAAGTATTTTAGACGGTCACATTGTTTTATCTCGTGCCCTTGCTCATAAAAATCATTATCCTGCAATTGATATTTTGCAAAGCATTTCTCGTGTTATGAATAACGTTGTAGATGATGAGCATAAAGCTGCAGCAAGCAAAATCAGAAATCTAATGGCAAGTTATGCTAAAAACGAGGACCTGATTAGCATTGGCGCATACGCAAAAGGAACGGATGCTTCAACAGACAAAGCTATTGCACTAAACGACAAAATCAATGCATATTTAATTCAATCCCTTGAAGAAAACTCTGATTTTGAAATTGCCAAAAATGAATTAATCAATTTATCTAAATTATAATTAAAATTCACTTAAATTTAGCGCATTAAACACAGCTTTAACGTTTGCCAAAACGATTGATGTATCAATTGCACGAGCAATAATTTTATTATTTTTATTATCCAGCATTGAAATCTCACTCATAGCTTGAGCCGATGAGCCTTTTATGTCACCATCTAGCGAATATTGTTTATAATGTGAAA
>JAZUSV010000241.1:0-2713 GCA_045606885.1 Candidatus Gastranaerophilales bacterium
TTTTTGATTATGTTCAATCTGAAAAATTTTGCTTTACTATTGCACAAAATTATTGCTGGAACGGCGCTTCTATTCCACGATTTTTTTGGCGAATAATTGGTGCAAACGCTGATAATAGGTTTTTAATTCCTTCTTTAATTCATGATTTTATTTGTGAAAACCACGAATGTATTAATTCTAATCGTTATTTATCAACAATTATTTTTGAAAGACTATTGTATGTTTCAAAAGTTAATCCTTTTTCAAGGTGGCTTATGAAACATAGTGTTGATAATTATCAAAAATTTTGCAATTGGGAGAAATAGTGGAAAATAATATAATTTTTGGTTTAATTATCGCATTAGGTGGAATAATAACCGCTTTTAAAAGTATTGATTGGTTGATTTCAACTAAGTATCGAACCAAAGACGAATGCGAAAAATGCCGAAATGGGATTTTTGATGTTATTAACAAAGATAGGGATTTGTTAGTAAGGTTGGATGCAAAAATGGATTTGGTTTTAGAACAAATGAAAGAGTCAAAAAGTGCTTAATTTTACTTTGAGCGAGTTAATTCACTCCGATATTGCGACTGAAAAAAATATTAACAACATGCCAGATGTTTTTGCTCTTGATAACATTTTGAATTTAATTTTTTACTGTTTGCAGCCAACAAGAAATCTTTTAGCTCGACCGATGATTATTACTTCTGGTTTTCGTTGTGCCAAGCTTAACAAATTGGTCAAAGGAAGTAAAAATTCTTCTCATTTGATTGGCTGCGCAGCTGATTTTAAAGTGAAGAGTTGTTCAGTGGCTAATGTTGTTGAAATTATATCAAATAGCGATATTGAATTCGACCAATTAATAAATGAATACGATAAATGGGTTCATATTTCCTATGTGAAAAATAAAAACAGGCGTCAAGTACTGAAAGTTCCAAAATAAAAAGCTCCGCAAATGCGGAGTTTTTTTGTAGTTAGTTAATCTTAAGGTTTATAGAGGTTGGGTTTTATGCTGTTAAATAGCTTATATATCTTGTGTCAAAACTTCCTTTTGTGCCCATGTCGTATAAAATTGCTTTTGCGCACAGGTCTGTTATAGGTTTTTTGTATGGTCTATCTTCTTTTAGGGCACAAAATACGTCAGAAATTGTTAGTGCCTGATTTTCTTGATTTCTTTTTACATCTTTATTGTAGTTATGGTGTTCATAAGTCAATTTTGCAACAATTGGATTTAGGTCTGTTGTTTTTAAAATTTCGTAGCTTAATTGATTGTGTAATTCGACAATTAAACGCTCTTTTGGAGATAATTTTCCTCTTTTGTTTAAAATTTCTTTTGGAATGAAAATCTTGCCGATATCATGTAAAAGGGCTGCTTGTGTAAGATGTAAATAACTTAATTCGCCTTCTTTATGCCCCATTGCTTTATACATTTTTTGAGCTGTTTTAGATGTTGGAATTAAATGTGACATCATAATTGAGCTTACATTTTCCAGATTATATTCACAATTTAAGCCGTTTTCTTTTAAAATTCTTTCGATTGTTGGATTTGTTGCTATGGCTTTTTGAATAGTTTCATCGTTTAAATATTTTTTAATAAATCTTACAGGTTGAATTAAGGCAAGATTATAATCACTTGTTGGCTCTGTAGCGTATAGATTTTCATTTGAATGCGCAAAAGTATCTTGTTTTAAATTATATTTTTTTAACGCTTGGGAATTAAATCCCAAACCCAAGAAACTTTTTTGAGTATTCGATTTTTCAACACGATTATTTTTAAACGCACCGTTAAGGTGTTCTAAAAAACCCATATTCACCCACTATTTAATACTAAACACACTAAGTATATGTTTATAAAAAGTATTTTTTTCCTTGGGTATTGCTTGTTAATATATACGAATTTAATAAAACTTAATATTATTTTTATCGTCAGTTTTTTCAATACCAATGAAGCCATCTTTGCCTGTAACTTTTTTGGTGACAAAGTATGCAATTTTTGGAATTAATATTCCTAATCCCAAGAAACTTGCCACTGTTCCAATTCCGTAGAATGCACTTCCTTTTATGTTTAGCGATTTGATTAATTTTTTAAGTGCTTCGTTGTCTACAACACCATCTTGGATAATGTTTTTGGATTTAATATGTTTTAGCAGATTTTCGACAGTTTTGTCGATGTCTCTTAGTTCGTTATCTTTAACAAATCTGTTAATTTTGCCATATTTGCCAAATGTTGCATGTTTGTAAATATCGTCTTTAGCTGCTTGTCCCAATAGGTTTTCCGTAGTATTTTCAATTCCTTCTTGAGATAGTTTTTCAATTGCCTCTTGCATGGTTTTTGAATCAAGATTTGAAATATATTCTGCAACTTTTGGATTTATTTCAGGTATATTTGAAACTTTTTTCAAGAATTTTTCAATATGAGGCAAGCAGAAGTTATAGAAATAAATTGCTAAAGTGTCCATTATTCCTATTTCTAGTGCTTCATATTTATTTCTTGCTGTTGCACATCTTCCTGCAATCATTGGAATGTCTGTTGAAATCAATCTAAATGTATTGTTATTATTTATTCCATAAGTAATTGTGTCGATTACATTTGAAGCATTTAACCCTGTAAATGACACATCTTTTTTTTGAGTTTTGGTTTTAAATTCTTCAAAAGAATCGGTTTTTAATAAACTTGTTTGTTTTTTTTCGTTTGCCAGTTTGTTTTTAGTTATTTTTTGATTGAATTTTGGT
>JAZUSV010000242.1:0-7992 GCA_045606885.1 Candidatus Gastranaerophilales bacterium
TCCCACGTCGCTTTGGTATGGTATCCGCTCTGTCCGCCAAAGCTCAACGCTTTGCCGCCACGAGCTTCACACACCTCAGGCATTCGCCTGCGCTCGCCAAGCCTAGTCAGGCTAGGCTTGCTTGGCTCAACTATACCGCAATTTTCTTAGCTTTTGGTTTAAAGCCTTTGTTAATTGCATATAACACTGCTTGTGTTTTTTCTTTAACTTGAAGTTTTTGGAAGATGTTGTTAACGTGTGTTTTAACTGTAGTTTCAGAAATAAACAATTCTCTTGCAACATCTTTATATGTTGCACCTTCTAACAATAAAGATAGAACTTCTTCTTCTCTATTTGTTAAATAATGCAATAGATTTTCTTCGCTATCATCTTCTTGATTTTGTTGACCATTCTTTTCAAAATCTTGGAAATATTCAAAGAATTTAGAGCAAAGAATGTTAGGCAAATAAATTTTACCCATTGATACTTCATCTAACGCTTTAATTAATTGAGCTGAAACCATTGTTTTTAAAACATAGCCACAAGCTCCAACTTTCATAGCGCGATAGATTAAATCAGCATCATCATAAGCTGTTAAAACGATAACTCTTGTTTTTAAATTTAATTTTTGAATTTCAGCAATAGCGTTAATACCATCCATTTCAGGCATATTGATGTCCATCAACACAATGTCTGGTTGATATTTTTTAATCAATGAAATTGCAACATTAGCATTTCCTGCGTTTGCAATTACTTCGTAATCGTTTTCAAGATTAACCAACTCACGAACGCCAGATGCGTGTTCATATTTGTCATCTACAACGATAACTTTTTGCTTTCTTTTGAAATCCACAGTTCTTCTCATTACCCCTCCAAAAAGTATATTTTTTTGTAAATTTTAATCCATATTGCGTAACTTACATAACGAATATACTTCGTGGGCATGATTTGTTCATCAATAGTTAGGTTGAAATTTACCCTATTTGACGTGCAACTTTATATCTAAATCTTAAGATTAATAAAGGCTGAAATGCGCTCTATTCAAAGCCAAACTGTTTAATAGCATTTTTGTCTTTAAGCCAATTTTTTTGGACCTTGACAAAAAGTTCCAAAAATACTTTTTTTTCTAAAACTTTTTCTAATTCTTTTCTTGCAACTGTTCCAATTTTTTTCAACATTGCACCTTGTTTACCAATCATAATTCCTTTTTGGCTTTCATTGTTAACAATGATTTTAGCGCTTATTCTATCAATTAATTCTTCTTCTTTGTATGAATCTATTAAAACAGCAACACTATGAGGAACTTCGTCTTTTGTGTTTAAAATAATTGCTTCTCTAATAATTTCAGAGGCAATTTCTCTCATATTTGTATCGCAAACCATATCTTCTTCGTAAAATTTATCGCCATAAGGCAAATATTCTTTGATTTTATTAATTAAATCATCAACATTTCTGCCTGTTTTTGCGCTAATTTTAACTGAATCCAAGTTTCGTTCAAATGTTTTTTTATACGAAAAAGCGTTTAGCTCTCTTTGTTCAAGATTTTTAATTAAATCAACCTTATTATAAACAAGTATAATTGGTGTTTTTAAATCTTTTAAATAATTATCCCAAATCCACTTATCTCCAAGACCGCAAGGCTCTGTAGCGTCCACCATAAACAAAACTAAGTCAGTATCTAAAAGCGCATCTTTTGATTGACTTGACAAATATTTTCCAAGTTCGTTAAGTGGCTTATGTATCCCTGGTGTATCAATTAGGACAATTTGGCAATTGGAATCTGTGTATATTCCTTTTAAATTTTTTCTTGTTGTTTGCCTTAATGGAGTTGCAATTGCAACTTTTTGACCTAATATTTGGTTTAAAAGCGTAGATTTGCCAACATTAGGGCGAGCAACTATCGTTACCAGACCAGATTTAAAATTATTTTCTTTATTTTCCTTCATAATTGCATTATCACTTTTACAATACACTATGTTTATATTATAATATGAATAATAAATTATAAAATAACTTAAATCTTAAACAAAAGGGATAGTAAAAGGTGAACAGAGTTTACAATAAAGCTTTTTTTGGAATTTTATCTTTCTTATTTATATGTACTTGTGCGCAAGCTATTGAAAACGAATTTAAAAATTCTTTAGTCAAAATAGACTTAGTTAAAATTGGCGAAAATACATATAACGTAGATTTGTACACTCAAAACAAATTTTTAGAACCTGTTAAAGTTATCAAAAAAAGCGATTTAAACTATTACATTTTACTTCCTGAAACAAAAAACAATACAACTAAAACCTCTTCAAATGGTTCAGAAATAAGAAACATTACAACAGATTTATATCCATACGCAGGTCAAGATGTTAATAATGGTTATACAATAATAAACATCAGCACAACAAGACCTCTTAATTTTAACGTTAATACAAGAAGCATTGCTGCAGCATCTAAAATTACAGATTCTGCTGCAAAAACCGCGTTGGCTAACGCTCAAGAAGTTAAAAAAGAACAAATCCAAAAAAAAAATTCAGATTCTTTGGCACCTAAAGAAGTAGTTACCAAAAATCCTGCTACTTCACCTAAACTTGCGCCTGAAACAGTAAATATAAAACCAAAAATCAAAACACCAAAAAACATTGAGCCAAAGGCAAAAGAAGTACTTCAAGTAGATAAAATTGTCAAAGAAGAAATAGAAAATTCTCAACAAGAAATTAATGAAACTCAAGAAGTACCTCAAGAGGTTTTAGTTGAGCTTGATGAAAACAAAATTATTCAAGAAGAACCATCAAAAGAAATAATAGACAAACAAGAAGTAGACCAAATTAAACAAATTGCAAAAGATGGTAAACCTGATAGTTTAGCTGAAAAATTCTCAAATATCAAAGCTTCACTTGAAGAAAACCTAACAAAAAATGGACTTTCTTTAAACAATATACTATTGATGTTACTTGCTGCTTTGTTAACTTTTATGGTTACTTACAAACTATTATCCAAAAAAAGCGAACAAGCTCGCTTAAAAAGCAGAGCAGATTTAGTTGATAAAGACGAATTGCAACAAAACACCATCCAAGTTAATACACAAAACGAAACACAAAATGATGGACAATATTTTGTGTTTGACAAGAGCATCAAACAAACAGGTTTTTGCGACCCTGCAACATCTGCAATTAAAAGAAACTATGAACTATCAAGCTACGAACCTGAATTAAAAGATAAATATGAAAGAGCAAAAATAGGTTCATATCATCCAAACAAAAAACAAGCTCAACAAGACGAAAACGAATATGATATAATTCAAAAAATCTTAAAAGAAGATAGCTTTATTGATTTATCTGCTGATAAATATAACGAAGTTAACCAAACACTAACAGAAACACCTTTAGTTAAAGTTGTTGCCCCGACTAGTTCGCCAATCGAAACTCCACAAACACAACAAGAAGTTCAGCAACAAACCCAAGTTAAAGAAAAAGAAGAAGAAATTGCAGAGCCAACTGTTTTATCTTCTGTTGAAGTTGCGCCAGAACGTGGTTTTATGTGTGTTTCATATAACAACAATATCAACTTGCTTGGCTACATTTTTGACGATGTATTCCCACTATACAATTTCAAATTACCGAAACTTGAAAATTATGATATTAAATTCAGATTGTCTGAAAAAAATGACAAACAAGCTCGTTTCATTGTAAAAGTTGCAAACACAAAAATGCTTGTTAATATAACCAAAACCTCTATGAATATGGAAGTTTTATTATAATGAGCGAAAATACATCACAAGAAAAAATAACTAAAAAGAAGAAAAAACCAAAATATAAATCCCTAAATATTAAAAATTGGGGGATAAATTTTGATAAAAACGAATATCAAGAAATTGTTTTGTCTAATTCAAATAGACCTGAAGCCAGGTAATTTATTTTTTAATTATAGTCAGCATTTGTCCATTTTTTTCAAAAACAGCTTTAATTTCATCACTTCCATAATCATAATAAGCAACAAAACTGTTGTCCTTGGATGATGATTTTTGAACTTTTGTTGGATTTTGCAAATACACAATATTTAAAATTTCTTTCAATTTTTTGTTAATTTCATCAACTGAAAGTTCACTTGAATTTGGCTCGTTGAAGATAAACCTATCTAATAATCTCATTTTTGCATGCAAAGACAAATTATACACTTCGTTTGCCTCATCGTATACTTTTTGCCACTCTAAAGAATTTAATAATTCCACAAGTTTCCTATCAATTGCGCTTTTCCCAATCATCACCATATCTTTATTTGAAAGCTGAGACTTAAGAGATTTTTCATCTATATTAAACTCTCTGACTAGATTTGAATACTCTTCACTGTATCTACCACTTTTACTTAATAAAATTTCTTTTGCAATCATATCTGCGCTTATGTGTTTATTTTCTCGAGCTGTTGAGGCACTCAAACCAAGTATAAAATTTCCATTTCCAAATGGATTTAATATATTTTTTGCTAACAGAGTTATTTCAGACCCATTATTTTTAACATCAGCATACTCATCCAAATCAATATCAAAAATATTATCATTATTAATAGTTATTGGAATGCCTGATTTATCAAATTCTTTTTGGATATTTTCAAGAATTTTTACATATTGTTCAAAAGTAAAAGCATAATTTTTAAAATTTAACAAAAAGCCAGAAATAGCACCATTTTTACCTTTGTATTTATTTAATATTGTATTAATTTGCGCAAGCGAGTTAATATTTTCGTTTAAAATGACATCAAACAAAATTTCTAATTCCATATCGTCTTTTTTTCTTGCAAATTTAACAATACTCATCCCAGCATTAGATATGAAATCATTTTTCATCAATTTTTCAAGAGCAACTTTTCTTTCTTTTTCATTTTTATCATCAAAAATGTCGCCCAATATTCTCAAACATGTTTCACAATGTACTTGATTTTCCTTTGTTTCATCTATAACTATATTGTTTTTCGCAAAAAATTCTTGAAGCATTTCTTCGCTATCAAAATATTTCAAAAAAGCATTGTATGTTTGAAAATATGAGTCGTTAAGAGCTTTTTGCTCTTCTTTAATTTTAAGAGCTACATCAAGCGCCACAGCCGCACTTGGAAAAACTTTAAATCTTGCGTCATTTAAAAGATAAACTTCCATTGCTCCGTTTAAAATATGCGCCTTGTCTTTGCGAGCAATTTCTTTTTCAATTTGAGGTTTTAATTTTTCAAATTGCGCTTTTCTTTTCAAAAGCTCTTGTTTAAGCGGATAATATTTATCTTTTTTATATTTTTTAATCGAGTCATCATTAGCAAAAGCAAACAAATCAATAAATTCAGCTACAGACTGTGCTTTTGGCTTTCTGGATGTGCTTTGTGCTTTTTTACCTTTTGATTGCTTATTAGAAACACTTTCAATATTAGAATATAATTTTATTAACTCTTTATCGTTTTTAATTTCAAACTCGTCTATCAATCTGATTAAATTTTTAAACTTATCACTTTGTTTTGCATCATTTTCGTCAAAAATCGCATTCAAAGTTTGATGGAAATTCAAGTAAAATTCCTTTGCTTTTTCTTCATCAAAATCTTCAAGCAACAAAAGATTTTCAATAATTGCATTTCTGTTAATTACAAGCTCTAATGGCTCTATATCTTGATAATCATTTGATTTGGCTAAAAAATTTAATTCATTTATTGAAATACCTTCAAAAGACAAAAAGTCATAAAGTTCAATTTTTCCTTGCGGAGTTTTAGCGTTTATTAAGCCACTAAAAGCTTCTTGAGCTTGAGAAGACAGTTTTTCTTGTCCAGCGCATTGAGATAAAATATTGTTAATTTTAATAAGCCAATTTGAATCATTTTCTTCGTATAGATAATCAACTATATCACAATGTTCCATATATAATTTGCAAACATCTTGTCCTTTAACGTCTGGATTAATCGAAATTATTTCTTCAAGCGCAAATTCTTTAACAGGATATGTCTTATAAACATATTCAAAAGCAGCCAATTTATCATCAGCATCTTCAAAATTATTAAAAGTAGGCGCTAAGTGCGCAAACTTTTTGAAAAATGCATTTTCGTTTTTAATTCCTAAGTCTCTAACAAAATACCCATAATCATACATATTATGGTCTTCATTTAAATAAAGAGTATTTCTTGCAGCCTGCATAAAAATATTTGGAAAATTGCCTAATTCAAATTTGTTTTCATTCAAAAACGCACAAGCAAAAATAAAATCCAAGCCCTTTTCTTGCACTTGCTTGTATTTTGTTCTTGTTGCCGTATAAACTTGTGCAACCTCATACAAAGCATCCATATCTGTTATGTATGATTTTTCCAAATAATGTTTCATGCTTTTACTTGTTTCGCTGTTAAAAATATCCATTGTAAAAGAATCAAAAAACTCTAATGTAGCGTCAGCATTTTTCATTCTTGACATGTGATCGTGAACAAGTTCGATATAAAAAGATAGTGCAAAATTTAATTTCCAAAGCGCTTGCGCATCAGGGTCAATGTCTGGAATATGGCTAAAAGCAAGATTAAAGGCCTGATCATCAATGTTTTTTAAAACAACACCTTGTTTTTGCTCTTCTTGCTGACCTTTAACAAAAATATCTCTTTCCAACTGATTTAAAGGGGTAATCATGCCACTTTGAAACATGTTTTGAGGCAATATTTTTGAAAAATCATTATTTTTAAAACTTATTGGGTTATTTAAAGCTAAAATCTTCATTAGTTTATACCTTGCTTATGTATAAGTCTAATGAAGATTTTAAATTGCTATTTATTTTTCAAACTATTACATTTGAAGTGTATTATTTGCTTTCATTTCATGTAATCTTGTTTGACCGTTTTTAACAACTTGATATAATCTATCCAAATCTTGTTCAAGATTGTTTAAAAGTTGTTGTGCATATTCTTGAGAATCTTCTTTCATTCTCACTGAATCATTTCTTGCATTTAATCTTAGCTCTTGCGCTTCGTTAACTGCAGCCATTTTAATTTGTTGGCATTCTTCAAAAACAGTTTGTCTGAATTTTTCAGCATGCTCTTCCATTGCTTTATTTAAGCTTGATTCATTTAATAGTTTATATCTTTCATTTTCTGCGTCTTGAATAATTCTTTCAGCTCTTAATTTAGCTTCTTGAAGAATTTCATCTTTCTTCTTAAGAATAATTCTCGCATCATTGATTTCATCAGTAACAGCATTTGGAAATGCATTCACAATTCTATAAAGCTTTTTTGTATCAACAATTGAGCGTCCAGGAAAAACAGGAATTCCCTCGTCGCACAATACTCCAAGTGCGTCGATTAAATCAAACATTTTTGTTTCTGGTTCTGTCATCTTATTTCGAAGCCTTTCTTATGTCATCTTGTAAATATTCTACCACATTTTTTGGAACAAATTTAGATATGTCTGTTTTATGGTTTGATAATTCTCTAACAATACTTGATGAGATGAAGTTGTGTTTTGGTTTTGTCGGCAAAAACACCGTATCAATATCAGGCGCAATCACTTGATTTGTTTGACACAACTGAACTTCATATTCAAAGTCAGTAATTGTTCTTAGTCCTCTGATTAAAAATTTAGCACCAATTTTTCTTGCATACTCAACAGTTAAACCATCAAAACTATCAACTTGAACGTTTGGCATGCTCTTAGTTGCCTCTTTAATCAATGCAACTCTTTGCTCAACATCTAAAAAAGATTTTTTATCCGGATTTTTTAAAACCGCTATCACAACTTTATCAAACATTCGGCTTGCTCTTTCTAAAACATCCAAATGCCCGTTTGTAATAGGATCAAAACTCCCCGGATATAATGCTATTTTTTTATCAGATATGTAATTAACATCCATACCTCATATTATAGTATTAAAAAATAATTTATATCCAAAATTCTCGTGTAATTTTTATTTTTGTAGCATTTTTTTTACAAAAATTAACTATATTCCACTTGGTTGGAATTTTTCAATTGTTTGAATCAATTTATCTTGCCAACCTGCTTCTTTTCTTAAAAAGAAATCA